>NZ_NPIZ01000096.1:0-3335 GCF_002251185.1 Prevotella sp. P5-126 | reverse complement strand
TTTCAGATGAAGAACAAGTGCACGGTCATCGCGCTCTATCTTCACGCAATAATCATTATCATTTCATCAAAACTGATACGCTTTGGGCTAAAATATGCAAAAGAATGTATCATCTTTTCAACCATAAAAATGAATATTACAATTACAATATAGAGTATTTCCTATACAAATCCATAAAACATATTCGTCGTAATCATTACGATGCTATTATTCTTGAGAACAGACCTGGTTATGCTCTAAAACTCAAAAAGCTAACAGACTCAAAACTCATATATCATCTTCATAACGATAACTTAAATAGCAATACATACAAAAGCCAAGAGTTGTATCATCTTGCCACAAGTATTATCACCGTTTCTGACTATATAAGAATGAGAATACTAACAATAAATGCTTCTGACAGCAAAAGTGTTGTTGTACATAATGGAATTGATTTATCTAGTTTTTCTCATTGCAACAAACTTTTGTATGAAAGAAAAGATTTTGGTATAAGCGAAGAAGATTTCATCGTTGTATTTTCCGGACGACTAACTGAAGAAAAAGGTATTCTTCAGTTGATTACAGCATTCCATAAACTCACCAAGTACTCTAAAATCAAACTTCTAATTGTGGGAGGATCATTTTATGGACGAAACAAGGATGATAACATGTTCGTCAAAAAATTAAAAGAAAATGCATACAACATTCAAGACAAGATTATATTTACAGGATTTAAGCCATATCATGACGTTCCGTCCATATTAGCATTGGCAGATGTTGCTGTTCTTCCTTCTATCTGGAACGAACCTTTTGGTCTCACATTGGTAGAAGCCATGGCAATGGGGCTTCCCATCGTTTCGACATCTCAGGGAGGTATTCCTGAGGTATTAACACCAGATTGTTCAATTGTACTTGACAAGAACGACCAGTTACCAGATAATATTGCGACCAGTATTCTGTCTTTATATAACAATCCAAAACAGAGAGCAAAAATGTCAAAAGCCTCAATAAGGCAATCAAAACTGTTTGACAAAGAGAAATATGCAAAACAATTCTTTGCTACTATCGATTGTTATTCATAAACCTCAAAAAACTATCTGTTTTACCATTCGATTTTTATTCAAAAGCCATGACAACACAAAGCCACCAATCAAAGCACACATAAACTGTAATATACTTACAACGCTCGTGTGCTCAAATATAGGATAAAAAGCCGCCATACGATGAGCGATGTCCTTTCCTAATACAATAAATGGTATTTCCATACAGAAAATCGTCAAGGAATGTCTTCCTAACAAGACAAGAGGAATCCGACACACTTTCGATTTTTCAAGCAGCAAAGCCAAATTAGTAAGAATCATACATCCAGCAAAACCTGCTACTAAAAAAAGAGATAGACTATTGCCATATTCTCTCACTGAAATATTCACACCTTCAGTAAATCTCAAAGCAAAAACATAAATAATAGCACATATTAACACCAGCCACTTTTCTGTAAGTAAATTTCGCACTTTAATTTCATATCCAAGAATCATAAAGATAGTAAGAAGTGGTGCAGTATCTATACTCCATGGTAATAGTACTGGTAAATGTGACATGGCAACAGACGCCAGAAAATAAACAGCCAGAACAATATATTTATATTTAAAGAAACGAAGATAAACAGCATAGAGCAAATAACATAGTGACATACAAGTCAGAAACCACAGCGGAAAGTTTCCTACTATAAAGAGTCTATAAATATCATCCGTTCCAATTGGAAAGAAACAATACCTTGAATAAACAATACCAGAAATAGCTCGCAAAGAAAAGTCATTAAATATCAACAGCAACAATACGCTAAAGAAGAAGTATGGTTTAAGTAATTTTGGCAACTTTTTAACGACAGTTATAAACCGAAATTTCTCTTCTTGATTGAATGAAAACGTATAACCCGAACAAAAGAAGAATATTGGAATCACAAAAAAAGAGGAGAAAGTCACCCATTGATAACTTTCTACATGATTTAACAATACAAAAAGAATACCAATACCTTTTGCAATATCTATGAATTCAAGTCGTTTCTTCATTTTTCTCTTGCCTTATCTTTCTCAAACACTTTGGCGGGAATGGCTGTTTGCCGGATGCCATACGCACCTTCAATCACATCAGTTCCCCATGCTGTCGGCGTCTTCCAATCACGATGATCTACCATATCGAGCCAAGCATTCTCTTGGTTATTTCCTGTCCATGACCAAGGCATAAAACCATAATCCAACTGATGACATGTTTTTAGGATTGTACGATGGTCGGCCTTACAACCGAGATTATTTTTGCCATCATTATAGTTGTAGCCAAACTCACCAACGATCAAAGGCAATTGTTTATTCTTGGCTTCTGTCAGTTTATTGATAATTTTTTGGGAGTCATTCCAGGATCCATACATATGGACAGAAAATAAAATATTGTGCAAAGGGTCGCAGTCTATAAGTTGCTGACCACCTTTTAATATGGGTAAAATATTCTGTCCCCAACCTGGAGCATCAACAACCAACGTCGTTTTGAAGCCAGCTTCACGAAGTAATGCGATAGCCTTTTCATAGCTTTTCTGCCAATGTTTCGTGGTAACACGATGAGCGCCCCACTCGTTTGCAATATTGATGAGCAGAAAGCGTTCGTAACGCATCAGTACAGTTTTGACATCTTCACGAGCATAGTATCGCGCCATATCGAGCAGCCGTTCGCCCGACGAGTTTCCCGTTACATCGTGAAGTTCCACCATCGGAATCATCTTCAGCGCTATGCAACGCTCTATGACGCGTTCCAATTCTGCGGCTTGCCCCCTTGTGTGCCATACGATACGTAGCGTGTTAGCTCCTGTAGCAGCAATATCATCAAGTGCTTGATAGGCTTTTTCACCTAACCAAGCATGCGGGTTGTTGACACCTGCAATAATAAAAGGTTGTCCTGCGGCATCAATCAGTTGTGTTTTTTGGACATGAAAGTATTCTTGCGCATGACCATCAACACCAAGAATTGTCATTAGAATGGTTAGCAGTATTGACTTCATTGTTTCAGAAAAATATCTTGATTGTGATCTTTTTTATTATTTCTATTTTGCAAATTTACGAAAAAGGTTGAAAATAAAAAAATTTTGGGCAATTAATACGATTCTACCTTATAAATACTTCTGTTTGATGTAATTGACAATAAGAAATTTTGGAGTCAGCAATCGCCTTGGTATTACAACAATTATTCTTGGGACAGGATAGAATGTGGAAAGCGAAACGTTAATTAGACTCAAAGGCAAGAATATCGTTCTGTAAATATATCAAACACGTCTTGTATTAATATTGTAAGGTTATTATACTTATATT
>NZ_NPIZ01000095.1:0-416 GCF_002251185.1 Prevotella sp. P5-126 | reverse complement strand
GTGGTCTTCATGCGCTTTGTTTCTGACTTCTCGAAATCAGGTAAACCAGAACCTCGAGAAGTGGAACAGGCAAGTGTCAGGTTCCACGCTTCTTTCATTAATAGGTTCACCTTATATTAATTAATCATTAACATGCCGACTCCGAGAACCTATAGGCAACCGAGAATCAAGAAAAACAAAAATGGAAAAAAAAGAAAAGAAATTCTATCAATCTCCTACTATGACAGTTTATGAAATCAGCAGGACACAGATTTTAGCGGGAAGTACTAATGGAGAAACAGAAACACTTGATGAAGAAAATTATACATGGTAAAAAGAATGAAAATGAAGAAATATATTCAATCTATGATGGCTTTTGCAGCCATCGTGTCCTTTGCGTCATGTTCGTCGGAGGACAACAACACTACAATTGAAAA
>NZ_NPIZ01000094.1:0-251 GCF_002251185.1 Prevotella sp. P5-126 | reverse complement strand
ACTTACAGATTGTAATTTTCTGCAAAGATAGTCATTTCTAACCCATAGAGTCATTTTTTGCTCGTATTTTGTCGCATATCAACCACTTACAACGATTGTTAATCGTTTTTAGTGGACACTAGTGATTTTTAATTTATGCTGATATTTTATATTCTGGTGAGAAAATTTGGCGATTTCGGACCATAGCAGTGACCAAACGTATGAGTTTGTTCTTTACATTATTCAGTGCAACCTGCTTCTTCTTTCCACGT
>NZ_NPIZ01000093.1:0-10783 GCF_002251185.1 Prevotella sp. P5-126 | reverse complement strand
ACTTTGTCCTCGGTGATCATAGCGATTATTGTTTGTAAACTTTTGATTTTTTAGCACCTTAAAGTTACAACAATTTTCGCTAATCACCAAATTTTTAGACACTTATATTTCGTCGAACTCACGTTAATCTAGAGCGATTTGCAGCAAATTGTACCTGCAAGTCGCTCTCAGCTGTTAAAATGTAGCTAAAAAACGAAGATTCTTAGGTGTTTTTGTTTGTGTTCCGAATTTTATGACTATCTTTGTGGTCAAAATTTGACAATTCTACAGATGAATAATCGCTGATGACACCTATATGAGCAAAGCCGCTAGAAATATATTATCCTTGAATCATGATGAAGCGATGGACTTCTTCATGAAATCTGAGCAATATCATGGATTTGAACTACCAGAGTACTTTACGTTTGATGAAGTTCTGAAGTATGTCCGTGAGAAGGTAAGGACCATTCCTTATGAAGAATGCCTACAAAAAGGTGTTTCTCCAGACTCTCTCTCAGATGTTAATCTTGATATCTTGCTCAACAAGGATGGACGCTATGCCGTTCGTCCTATCATCCTAGCCAATCCTTTCCTCTACTACTTCCTTGTGCGAGAGGTTTGTTGCGAAAGCAATTGGCAAGTAATAAAAGATTTGTTTGAGAAGTTCAATGTCCCTCATATCACATCTTGTGCAATTCCAGTCATCCCTAATGAGAAAGAGCCATTCCATAAGGCAACGACCATCAATAATTGGTGGAATAGTATGGAGCAACGTTCCATTGAACTGTCATTGGAGTATCGTTATATGTTTGTGACGGACATCACCAACTGCTATGGTTCAGTCAACCCTCAGGCATTCGATTGGGCATTTATGCTCAAAGGAACTTCTTACAAAAAAGAGGATGAAAGCGTAATCGCCCAAAATATCCAGAGCTATCTAAGGGCATTCCAGCAAGGTCGCAACATCGGCATTCCACAAGGTAGTGCCATTTTTGACTTTGTCGGTGAGATAATCCTTGGCTATTCTGACCTTCTGTTGCACGAATCATTGCAAGCCAAAGCCAAGGAGTACGAGGAACAAGGCAAAACCTTTCCTCCATACGAGATTATCCGCTATCGTGACGATTACCGTATCTTCTGTAGCAATCGTGAGGCACTCGAAGACATCTCATACATCTTGCAGCAGGTTCTGGAGCGATTGAGTTTTCGCATGAATAGCCAGAAGACAAAGATAAGCGACAGCATTGTGACTGATGCTGTCAAGTCTGACAAGCTGGCTTACATCTACAACACTCCTATCTTCAACAAGAAAGGCGTTGATTTCGATAGCTACGAAAAGCATTTACTCTTTATCTTAATGTTTGCTCGTCAATATTCAGATAGTGGTTCAATAAAGACAATGCTGTCAGATATTGATAAACGTATAGGAGAGTGGCTCCATCCGCAAGATGAGAAAAAGAAAACAGATAGTATATTATGGGGTGATGTTGATTTAAGCGATGATGGTCATCTTGTAAAAACAGATCGAAAGAAAGCGCAGGAACCATATTACATCCCTGGTGGTAGCGTTCGTGCTCTCTCTGCCGTCTGCACCCAGATAGCACTTGAGAATGTCGGTTGCAGCCACTATGCCCTTCGCATCATCAGTCGTATGATCGATTCCCTGAAGGACATGGACGAGAAGCGCTCCATCATCGACTTAGTGTATCACAAGCTCTGCAACCAGCCAAACTCCTCATACAACCAGCTTTGGCTACAGAATATGACATACACCCAGGACAAGAAGCAAGGCACATCACCATACACCTTACGCCTATGCCAACTCGTTGCAGGCAAGACAGTGGAACCATTGTGGAATAACGATTGGCTGAAAGCCGAACTGACAACCAACATCCCATACGAAAGTATAGTCGATGGAGAAATCTTGAAGAAAGTAACTCCAGTGATTACGTTTAGGGAGACGAGGAGGTATAACGAAATAGAATACTAAATAGCTATGGACAGGTATGATATAATGAATGTAGGCCATGAATATATGATGGCAGAGAAATGTCGTAAAGATGGCGATGTTGAAAATGCCATTAAGCATTATCAATCTGCTATTGACAACTATAAATATGCCGACAACGAATATACGCTCTCTCCAGATTCACCATATGAAATCACGGAGTTGGGAGAAACCATTTCTTTCCCAGGTGTGAATAAAATGGTGTCTAATTCGTATAAAAGAATTAGGAAACTGAAAAAATAAATTATAATAAAGAATTTGACATTGTTAAACATTGGAAATTAATAAAATATGAGACTTTTAGATTTTATTCTCGGAAATAAGAAGGAAAAGCAACGTCTCGAAAGAGAGCGTCTTGCCGAACTGGAGCGTCAGCACAAGGCTGAGGAAGCGCGTATTGCCAAGGAACGTGAAGCACGCCTTGCTGAAAACCGTCGCAAAGAAGCAGAGCGCCAAGCTCGTTTGAGGGCACAAGCAGAAAAACAGAGATTGGAAAAACTCGCTGCGGAATTATCAAAAGACTTCGGGTCGCCAGCTTATAAAGAAGATAGATTTAGCAAGATGATTCGGGAGACTTCGTTTAACCCATTCAATTTGACTTGTGATCCAGCAGCAAATAAGAATCTGCAATTTGGTGACATGGTGTCAATTTTCAAAAACGAGCTGAATTCTAATCTTTCAAATGCAAAGCATTATGGAATGCCTTTGAAGGAAGCATTGAAGGGTTATGTGTTTAACATGATAGAAAGCTACTATAATAATGCTGGATATGTGCCAAAAGCAGCTGCAGACATTATTATAGAACAAATATATGCAGCTCTCCAACAAACTCCATACAGTAATTGTATAGAAAGCGAAGAACGATTAAAATACGAAATGTATTGGTGTTTTACCCATAATTAAAATTAGATGGAAATTGCATTAGTTATATACGGTGTTTCGTGGATTATCCTATTATTGGTATTTTTATATGCCAAATTTAAGAGCGATAATTCAATAGAAAAAGAACCATGGTATTTGTATGCTCTCATCATTGCTCTTGCTCCACTTGTGGTTTTCCTGCTAATTCCATATCTTCTAGTTGACGGGGGAATAAAGGATAGAAGGCAAAAGAACAAAAATAAAGAATCGGAAGCAAAGAAAAAAATAGAAAAAGCCCATCAAGAAGAAGCAAGTTTAGGATATATGTTTGCGTCTCAAAACCGCAACTCTATTAAAGCATCTTCTAGACAAATAGTTATAGGAAGATCACTAGTTGCACTTGCTCAAATGGAACAATATGATAGATTCCTTAAATGTCTAGACAAGTTATCTCTTCCCAAAGGATATACCTTGCTTGTAGACAAGGCAAAACATGAGGGGCTTGGCGACAAGAGCAATCTATACGTTAAAACGAGCGATGGTATAGACAATTACAACTATTTTGAGCATATTGAAGTCGAAGACTCTCTTGATGGAGCCTGGCAAGCATATCTTTTGTACAGTCTATGGCATATACTACCTACATTCTGGCATGGTGGATATGATAGCCGCACCTACATTTTCTCAAAAGAAGACCTTAAGGATTTACGAACAATCGAAGAATCAGATCAATGGGTCGTAAACCAGTTGACAGCTTATGATCTTTTTCCTGAAGTCGTAAAGTCTGACATAAATAACAAATACTACGTTACTTGTTGTTTCTGGTCTGATTGGGATGGATTAATAAGGGAACTTGTAGAAGTCACTATTGAAGACAATAAAGTTGTTGACATATTTGAAGTTCAGAATAAATCTGAATTTGCATATGATTGTGGAATCTTATATTAATAACAAACAATAAAATTATGGGATTATTAGATTTTTTATTCGGAAATAGCAAAGAAAAAGAGCGTCAAGAAGAGCTTGAACGCCAAAGAATTGCAGCAGAAGCTCGTAAGGCTCAACAACGTAAAGAAGAACAAGAACGTCAGGCTCGCATTAAAAAAGAACAAGCAGCGCGAGCAAGAATGATGACGATTGAGCCTTTTGTATTTAAGTCTAACTGTCATCAAAGATACGAAGGTGCATACCCCAAAATGGGGTTGCAGGAATGCCTTCGTACTGTGAGTGTAGTTAAAAATACCAATGGATGTAGTGGATATCAACTCCAGCCTGGTGATGGTTATATTATTAAGATTTTCAACGATGATGCTGGCAAACCTAACATGGCAGACAAGCCAATGCGTGTAGTGCGTAAGACAGACACATCCGTTGAATTAAGAGGTTACAAGGTCAATGCACTAACTCCTTTCGGTTGGCAAGAAATTGACCTTGCTGATTATGGACTATTGGTTCACTACGAAAACGGCAAAATATGCAAATGTGTTCTGCATATGTATGACAGAAACACATTCATTGAGTACCGCACACAATCTAATGATCCATTGAAGTCTGTTTCATCTAACAATGGTACCAGCGAATGTGAGGAATATGCGAAGTTAGCTCGTGAAGCTGCAGCAAATGGAAACACTTCAAGCGCACAACAATACGGACTAAAGGCATTGAATTCTATTATCGCGAATCCATCACAATTGAAATGTATCGCCAATGTCGATTCACTAGCATTAGCGCTTGGAAAGATGATGGAAGGTGACCATTTCCGCGACAATGATTCAATAAAGAGAGCTGTCGGTCTAACATACTATATGCTCTGCAAGGCCATAGCCCAAACAAACAAACAACATGATCCCTACTTGTTTGTTTATAGATTCTCTGTAATTTGGGAATATAACCAGGTATTCTATCATCTTTTTGCACACTCTGAGGGTACGAGCTATAATCCAAATCCTTATGACATATTCGGTCAGTCTTCAACAGCTGTTTACGACCATCATATGCAAGGTATGCAAATGGGTGACATGCTTCAGGAACCGAGGATAGCACGTCTTGATCCTGCTTTGGGAAATATATTTAATCAAATGTATGCTCAATATAGAACAACTCCATCTGAGCAAATAATCTCTTTAGGTAACAAATATCATAAGCAGGTATATGATTACTTATGTCGTAAAGTAGATTCTCTTGATTTTGATTTCTAACATTTCCTCACATGGCAACTTGGAAACATACAGATTTAACGATTGATGGGAGACTTGTCAAAGCGCAAGCCCCCATCATTGTGTCAGCAAGCAGAAGTACTGACATTCCAGCTTTTTACGCTGACTGGTTTTTCAAACGTCTTGAAATTGGTTATTCAGCCTGGACAAACCCTTTCAATGGTGTAAAGTCTTACGTTTCCTATGACAAAACACGTTTCATCATATTCTGGTCAAAAAATCCTCGTCCACTTCTCACTCATCTCGATGAGTTGAAAGAGCGAGGTATTGGTTGTTACATACAATACTCTCTCAATGATTACGAAGAGGAAAGACTTGAACGTGGTGTTCCTCTTCTTGCTGTGAGAATTGATACATTCAAAAGACTTGTAGATGCACTTGGCTTTGGAAGCGTTGTTTGGCGTTTTGATCCACTTATGCTTACTGATGATATTGACATTGACAAGTTGCTGAAGAAGATAGAGAATATAGGTGATCAACTGATAGGTTATACGGAAAAACTAGTGTTCAGTTTTGCAGACATAGCATTGTATCGTAAAGTGAAGTCAAATCTTGAAGCTAATGGAGTTCCATATCATGAATGGACGGAAGAGCAAATGATAGACTTTGCCAATAGGTTGGTTGACCTGAACAAACGTAAAGGTTGGAATTACAAACTTGCCACATGTGGTGAAAAAGGAAGATATCCAGGTGTTGAACCGAACCATTGCATTGATGACGAACTGATAATTCGCAGAGCTTATCATGACAAGGAACTTATGACTTTCCTTAAAGCAGACATCAAGCCAATGCCAGAGCAAGACCTCTTTGGAGAATCAGAACCTCTTCCCGAAGATGCAATAATTCTTGGCAATGGCCAGTATGCTACAAGAGGTGACAATCGAGATAAAGGTCAGCGAGAATTCTGCGGTTGCATGAAAAGTAAAGACATCGGTCAGTATAACACTTGCATTCACATGTGTGAATATTGCTATGCTAATACAAGTAAACAATCTGCAGCCGCTAACTATAAATGTCATAGAGAAAACCCATGGGGGGAAACAATTACAGGAAAATGAGTTACAATTCAGATATAAAGAAAATACAAAATCTTACAGTTAAGGATATGACAAGGGTTGCAACTCAATATGTTGTGCCCCAATATAAATTATGTCCTTGGGCATTTTGTGATTCACAGGGTCGTACATTGGAACATGGAACCGCAGTCCTCGAAACTGAGGATCAATGCAATGCATATCTGGCTGCATATGGACCGATGCATTACAAGAAACTTCTGAGAGCATTTGAAAGAGAAGAATTTCCATTCTCTGCATTAAAGGGAGGATTGGAAATTTATGACTGGGGATGTGGCCAGGGTATAGGAACTGTTGCATGCGTCGAAATACTAAGGGAATGCGGATTGCTCGCAAATCTTAGGAAAGTTACATTGGAAGAACCTTCTGATGTGGCAAGAGATAGAGCTTTTCTACATGTTTCTCAAGCACTTGTTGGACAAAGCACAGAGATTGTCCTTGAATCTAGATATCTTCCTTCAGATTACGACAATAGCAACTCTATCATATCCATTGATGTAAAAGAATCATGTGCAATTCACATTTTTTCTAACATCCTTGATATTGAAGCTGTCAGTTTGAAAGGGGTGTCAAAAATGATAACCTCGTCTGGCCAAAGACACATTGCTTTATGTATAGGTCCTGCAAATCTAAACGAGAGTCGCATCAACACTTTCAAGAACTATTTTAAGTCTGAAGGGTTGAGAGTATTCACGGATTTTCGTGATACTTTGTTTGGTAGACACCCAAACGGTCATGCTTATGGTTGTTTAATCAAGAGCTTCACATATCTACTGAATAAAGCAAAAGATATTCTTCATGAATACAAATATTTTGCACCTATTCAAAAGTATGCTTTGTATAGTGACAAGATAGAAAATTGCGACATAAAGAATGCTGCTTTTGAGATCTTGGCTCCCTTTGATATGACTGCTCATAAAGATCTATGTCCTACATTAGCTCTTATAAGCAATCTCATTTCACGTGGATGCCCAACTTTGGCAAGCAAAAGAATTGATGATGCACTTGCAGAACATCCCGAACAGCAAAAGCAAAAGGAATACATGGCTATTGCCAGAATACAAAAAACTCTGGTAGAAGCTATGATTTCTGATAGGTTGCCTATTATTAAAGACAATTGGAATATTCTAGTAATTGAAGATGGTACTGATGTCGCACAGTTGGCTATAGACGATTTCTCAGAAATGTATGAGCATCTTATTGCCATGACGGAAATGTACAATCACGAAACATTACCAGAGATAAGACTATTTAATAAAAAAACGGCAAATACGACAGAATCATACGATATAATCATAGATGTGTCTGTAGATAAATATTCTGAGCCAGACAAGGTCGTTTTCTCACAATACAAAGCAAACAATGATTGCTATTTTATTGTTCGCTCTTCAGAAACTATCTTTGAAGAAAGATATTTATATACAACAGAACGCATTAAATACAAACCTTTTGTAGAAAAGAATGATAGAGGAATCTATGAAGTTAATGAAGAACAATCTAAACATCTTAGGTATTTCCTGAACCTTATATTCAGAAAAGAAGATTTCCGTCCAGGACAGCTTCCTATTCTTAGCAGGGCATTACAGTTAAAGAGTGTGATAGGTTTGCTTCCTACTGGAGGAGGTAAGTCATTGACATATCAGTTGGCTGCAATGCTACAACCAGCTATTACGTTGGTTGTTGATCCACTAAAGGGATTGATGAAAGATCAATATGATGGATTGTTACGCGTTGGTATTGATAACATCTCCTTTATTAATAGTGATATTACAAAGGACTGGGAAGAAGGATGGCGTCGTCAAAATGCTCTTACAGCTTCTCAGATACAGATTATGTTCCTATCACCGGAACGATTAAGCATACATAAGTTTAGAGAGGTCTTGCGCTCTATGCGAGAATCTGAAGTTTATTTTGCTTATGGAGTCATAGATGAGGTGCATTGTGTTTCCGAATGGGGGCATGATTTTCGCCTTGCATATCTACACTTAGGAAGGAATCTATACAATTACGTTCTTCCTAAGGAAATAGATGGCGAGGATAATCACATTTCATTATTTGGTTTAACAGCTACTGCGTCATTTGACGTTTTGGCTGATGTTGAACGCGAACTCTCTGGAAGACAATCATATTCTCTAGAAGATGACGCAACAGTAAGATACGAGAACACCAATCGCTTAGAGCTGCAGTATAATGTCTATAAAGTAGATGCTGATGACATTGAGAAATCAAGGGATGTTGATGGACTGAAGGAAGATTGTCTTATCAAAGTCATAGATGATGCCACAAAGAAAATTTCGGAAATCCAAGATGAAGATGCAGTAGAATTCATTAAAGATCGTTTTGTTGAACGAGAAAATCTGATGGGATCCGACATCGTAAACGACATTTACGATACGGAACTTGACGTTAATGTAGGTACTAATTGGTATAATAAAACGAAAACAGAAACAGCAGGAATCGTTTTCTGTTTGCGGGCAAATAGAGAACAAAAAAGCTATGTCCGTAATAGTGTACCTACTGTTGAATCCACATTACGCAATAATGGTCTACGCAGTATATCATCTTATAAAGGAGGTGATGATACTTCCTGCCAAGATGATTTCCTTGAAGGCAGAACAAACGTGATGGTTGCAACAAAAGCTTTTGGAATGGGTATTGACAAGTCAAATGTGCGTTTGACATTCCATTTGAACTATCCTGGTTCATTGGAATCATTTGTACAGGAGGCTGGACGTGCTGGCCGCGATAAGAAAATGGCACTCGCTACTATTATGTATTCACCTAAAAAGTTTTGGGTAAAGAATGTAAAAACTAATGAGTGGCAACAATTCTCGGCAGACTATACCAATAACAAATTCTTCTATGACAGCAATTTCTTAGGTGAGGAATTTGAACTATACGTTATGAAGTTACTGATGAACAATTTGCGTGTTAGAATCAGTAACGAAGAATTTGTTGGTGTAGAATCTCCTACTATTGCAAAATCAAACGGTATAATTCAATATATTGAAAGATATGAAAAAGGTAGCGTACTTACTTATTATATATCATACGAAGAAGATGAAAGTGTGCTAGATAACTATAACAGGTTCCTATCTGCAAGAAATATGCCCGTATTTAGCACATGGAATGCAAAAAATCTCAAGAATGATAGAGGATATAGTTATATTTACGACTATGGTTCCGCGATTTACAAAGATGCGATCCAGAAGGCCATATACAGAATGTGTATTATCGGATTGATAGATGATTTCACCGAAGATTACGCAAAACATACATTCCGTATAACGACAATATGCCAAGATGAATCTAAGTATTTGGAATTCTTGCGTTTCTATTACCGTAAATATTATTCTGCAGAAAGAGCAGAAGTAATGATGCAAGAAGTAAAAGAACTTGCTCAAGATGAGGGTGTTATAATGGCATGTTTGCAACATCTTACATCATTCATATATAAAAGTATTGCCGATAAACGAGCAAGGGGCATACTTGATATGGAGCAGTTCTGCAATATGGCTATAAGTTCTGATAAGGATTGGAAAGAAACGAATGAAGATCTTAAAGATTTCATTTATTACTATTTTAACTCTAAGTATGCTCGTGAGGAATTTGTCACATATGATTCAAATTTAAATAGGGATGTTCCATTCTCCCTTAAAGACGATACGAACTTCGACATTCATTCTGAATCCGAGATTACAGATTTCGCACTTGTAATGAAGTATATGAGAGTCGTTGATCCTGAAATCGTAAATAATGACTCTCAGATGGATAATATCAAACACCTTCAAGGTGCTGTTCGTCTTATTCGTCGTGCAATCCTTGACGTTAACCCTGTTCTTAATCTCCTAAACGTATTTTGTATATTGTATTTAGGGCAACAATCTAATGAAATGTTAGAAGAAGAACTATACAATGACTATAAGGCTGTGTACAATATATATATGAACAGTGGAAAGGCTGACCTAATTGACGAGTATACAAATCTCCTTATTGCTCATTCTGCAATTAAAAACAAAGAATACATAAATAAAATACAATTGGCAATCCAACTGGATGATCATGTAACAGCAATTAATAGAATAACATATAAATACGCCCAATTATGATAGATCAGAAAATCAACAACTCACTTAAGGAGTTGGAACAAAGTCTTCAAAACATAGACTCTGCACGTAAACAAGTTGAGAAAACAGTCGGTTCATACGATGGATTAAAGAACGCGACATCTGAATACGTGTCAACTCTAAGTACCCTAACTAGCAAGGTAAGGGAATTAATATCTTCGATAGAGACAGACTATAAGCAAAAAGTCTCATCATTTGAAAAAGACAGAGAAACCATTGTTGATTCCACCAATGCTGCATTACAACAACTTTCCGATGTAACTGACAACTTTCAGAATTCTCTTAACAGTGTAGAGGCAAAATTGAAATATAGTTTGGTGCTTAATGGTGTGACCTTGGTTGCATTAGCTGCTGTATTATTTTTTGTTTTAAAGTAAGATGCTTTTTCACACATATCGATAATGACGAAATAGTTCAACTCGAACTACATCATTACCTGCTCCGCGAGTACCCTCAAGAGAATGATCGGTATGAGTTCTAGATTATATAATCTGGAAATCCATATAACATAATAATACA
>NZ_NPIZ01000092.1:0-3382 GCF_002251185.1 Prevotella sp. P5-126 | reverse complement strand
ACTTTGTCCTCGGTGATCATAGCGATTATTGTTTGTAAACTTTTGATTTTTTAGCACCTTAAAGTTACAACAATTTTCGCTAATCACCAAATTTTTAGATACTTATATTTCGTCGAACTCACGTTAAATATCACTCATTCTGCATCGCAAAGTCTGGCTTGATACTAGAAAAAACATAATTACTCATGTATCGTTCTATTATTGGAAAGGAATAACTAAAAAGAAAATCCGCATAACTCGCCTGAGCTATGCGGATTTATCTATCTATACCTTTCGGTAATTATCTATACTTACTTAACCTCCTCAAATCTAAACACCACTGTATATCAATACGTTACAATGATACGTTAACGATAAGAAAATATAATAGAGGCGGTTGTGATAAAAAAGCATAGGAAACGATAAATAAACTATTGGTGATTCTTGCCAAGCACCTTTTCTTCCAACTCTGGCAGATGCTCTATGATATTCGCGTCGATTTCGATTGTATATGTGCCCGCAGTGTTGCGCAGTGTCTTTTGAATGCTTGAAGGTTCGGTGTTGCTAAACCAGGCATAAAACAGATTGAGTGCAAACAGAGCCGTTGTCTTCGGATTAATTCCGTATTGGTTTGCTATATTCCAGCAGAAGTTCTTTAGGTCGGCTTGCTTCAGCCCCTTCTTCTTGCTGACGGAAAGGACTTCCATTCGGGTAACACCATTGAGTTCAACAAGAAGTTTGACAGCTTCCTCTATCTGATACAGTTCCTCATCCGTGAAACCATGAGGCATGAGCGTATAGCGGGTATATTTGAGGATGGCTTCAAGTTTCCTTGCTTCGCGAGCGTCTTTTGCTTCTTTCATCTGCTTGCGGTCAATTTGCACTTGATTGATGAATACCTCCAACTCGTCATGTGCCTTTTGGATGTCACGCTTCAACTGCAACTTTTCCAATGCCTCAGGAGTAACAGTTATTTCTTCTGGACTATGTGATTCTACATTGCGTTCTCTTTTGGGAGTGTCATCAGCAATAGGTGCAGCATTCTTTGTATTGGTGATAGTTGCCGTCTTCTCTTGTGCCTTCTTCTGTATATGGCCAAGGTTCAGAGCGATGTACTCCTCCATCTCCTCGCGGTCTGCTATGCTGTTCCATTCTTTGCGGTGAGACTTGAAGTAAGCATAGAGTCCCGTCTTGATGCCATGACAGGCAAGCACAAACAGAGCGTAATAGCCAACGAATATCGGAATTGTGAGCAGAACACACACAAAGTCATTATTTCCACCCACTATCCACTGAGCTGTTTTGTAAGCCGCAATGACGTAAGTGATGATGAGAATGCCAAGGAACCCCTTGTCCAAGTTTCTGGCAATCCCTTCCTTCCGATGGGGTATAGGGAAAATATCAATCTCCATACTTTTACAGGTCTTTGATTTGTTCTTGGGCAACTTCAATGGCTTGCGAACTGAGTTCTTGCTCGCCATCCACCGCATCAAGCACTTTGTCAGCCAGCCAGAGGGTCAGCATTTCGTTCTCATCCTGATGGAAGTACTCTGCAAGTTTTATAACTTGTTCGCGCTTAGCACGCCTATCGCCACGTTCAATCTTACTGAACATCGGGGTGTCTATCTCCAATAGTGCAGCCAACTGGCGTTGCAGTACGCCATTCTCATCTCTTAGTTCTCTAATCTTTTTTCCGAATAACATATCTATGTCTATTTTTCTTCTTTAGCAAATTACCAGCAAGTTACCGGCAAGTTAAACTTATTCTCAATTATCACTGATTATCAACATGTTAGCGAAAAGCTATTCCGCTTTTGGCACGTCTCAGCAAGTTACCAGCAAGTTACAGGCAAGTTAAATCTATGCCCAGATGGGAATATACTTCATATATCGAGGAGCAGTATTTGGATCAAGTACTTTTATTAAGTTCTTTCCAATCGCTTCCTTGATTAATCTAGAAGAACTGCTGGATGATGTTTCAGGAATGCCAAACCTGTCTCTCAGCGACTTGTTTGTCAAAGCATCACCTTGTATATACATAAGGCAAGCATGGAGATAACATGACCACAACTTATCTTCCATCGGGATATTGCTAAATTCCATTTCAGAGAAGAGGGTAACTTTCGTACTATCTTGGAACACTTCGATGCGAGGAGCAGGGAGATATTGTGCTTCACAAGCCAACACCATTCTATCCCAACCACGGCCAAGTTCCTCACACATCTTTAATCGACGCATGAGAGAAGCAAGTTTCTCGTTTCGTGACTTCGGAGGATTATCAATGATACGAAGCACATCTACTAAGGGTGTACCAGGATTCGTCACTTCAATACGATTGTCAAATATCTCCACTACTGGTGCAGCCCCTGTAATATATAGGTCCTGGTGAATGAGGCTGTTTGCAATAGCTTCTCTTACAGATGGGAGAGGGAACTTGCTTTTTGTTGACAGTTGAACTGCATTAACATCCTCATTGCTTGGCAGCAAGGCATTCACGTAGCGCACGATATTCTCAAAGCAAATAGCATAGCCTTGATTAAAAGGCTCCTCTTTTTGAATCAACAGACGGTTTATGCCCTTATACTGTACTACGCGCATAGCCTTACGACCTAAACGGGCAAACTCATTCAAGTCCTTGGCAAACAATATGGCACCAAGGTTGGTAATAGAATATAGCCCATTATCCTGTTTCTGGATGATGCCATCCTCGTTCAGATAATGCGCTACAGCATCCTTTTCTGCTGGCTGGGGTATTTTCAGCAGGGTAAAATAGGCATCCACCTGAAGCAGTCTGATGATGTCCTCATATCTTTGGTCAGTCTTGACGCATACATCCTCAAACTGGGCATGGCGCAACTTGTCCCATAGCTGAGCTCGGAACACGGGGAACTCATGCAACTTCTTCGTGTAGCTACCACTCCGTATGTAGTCAACCTTCTGGAAGCTTACTGGCTCATTTAGAGCCTTATGAATACGAATCAGTTCAACATGCTTGCCATCAATCTCAGCATCATAGTATTCAAAATCCGCATTCTTGGAGAGCATATAGCGAAGCCAATTCTCTAACTCCTGCTCGCCTTTCTTCTCCATCTGCAACCGCACCTTTGTACCAATTATCTCATGGGTAGTGTCAACCACACCCCATATCATATAGGCATAGTCGCGGTCGTTCAAAGTAGCACTATTGGCAAGGGCACTAATGTCCTCACCAATCATACTCGGCTCACAGTTGTTATGTTTGAACTCAACCCATCCAACTTCCTTTGGAAGCTTGCAGAGTTCCTTTACCAGAATATCAATGTTTCCTATCATATAATTAATGTTTCTTTTTAAACTCAATTCTGTTGGATTCTATCTTCTGCTTGTTCAGCAGGTTTTCTATGTTTATTGCCAGTGCCATATG
>NZ_NPIZ01000091.1:0-16811 GCF_002251185.1 Prevotella sp. P5-126 | reverse complement strand
TCATCGTCAGTCGTGTCGAATGTGTATCCATTACTGACAGAATTGGTAAAGAAGTACCCTGTTGCTTTGGTCGTACAATTTTGTTTCAGCGTTACCGCATTAAATGTACGCGTGCGAATCAGTTTGCTAGAACTATCCTTCATATTGACCTTTACATTGACAACTTGTTCTGTTGCTGTCAGAAAACATGAAATCATTGGACCGTCTATGAATGAATTGTTTGGCGTATTCTTCTTGTAGATATTAGTTGTGTATGATTGTTTTGCAAAACTAAATCCAGTAGATGGATTGAAAGTATATTGGTTTGGAGTACCTACATTCTGATCTGGGTCGATGATGATTTCCACTTCATCTACTTCTTCAGGGTAGGGATCTGTTGTACGAAGCATGAATGATGCAGTGATGCGTTTGCCAAAGTTCATTGTAACCTCTTTAGGTTCACCTCTGGTAATATCAACAGACATCGTTGTTGCATAGGTACTCTTGTAGAGCATGATATCATTGATGACCGCTTTATCTGGAGATACGATGTCGGCAGCTCCGTTACTTGGAGTTTTAGCCTTGTGTGCCACAGCTACGAAAGTGTATTTTCCAGCTGGAAGTTCGCAATTAATCTGATCGAAGTTCTCGTTTGTTCCTTTCGTTTTCTTTTCTTCATAAAACTCTTTGTTGTTTTCGTCGAAAACCTTAAATGCGATACATGTCACTTGTGCTTCTGCAGCACTTGCACGTGACGTTGCGAAATTTTGGTCAGGAACTACTGAAAAATCAAATCCAGAAAAACTGACTTTTACTGAGACAGGTTCTGTCACTACTGTGTTGTTGTCCTCTGATGAACAAGAGAACAGATGTGCTACAAACAAAGGTAGCAATAAAAAAAAGAATTTTTGCATAGACCTTTTAAATTAATATCGCAAAGTTAAAGTTTATTTTCATACGAAGCACGAAAAAACTCTTAAAAAAGTATAAAAAGCAGTATTGATATAACGAAAAATGGCAAATTCTGTCCTTTTTATAGCTGTGTCAGATAGGTTTTTATAAGAAAGTATTTGCAGAAAAACGGTACAACTGTTTGTCTTGTATTGCCCATGATGATTGATTTAGTATTAAGGTGTCTTATTAATAATATGCTTTTCTATTGAGCCGTAGTTTTAATAAAAAGAAACAAGGTAATTCTTCACAATGAAGATAACCTTGTTCCTTATAAGTTGTATAGAATGTTATAGAGGCTTAAATCTGACGTCCGTTGATGGCATATTTTTTATTGCCCTTCTCAATGATGATTTTACCATTCTTGACGTATTTGCGCGAAGTCTTATTGGGTGTGATAGTAATCTGTTCGATGCCTGTTGCCGATGAACAATAGACATAGATAATCAAGCAACATTGCTTGTTGCCAATAGAGAATGACAGTTTTTTCTCTACAGGTGCCTCAGTAAAACTAAAAGAGTGAGAAACAGTAGTGTATGTATCGTCAACCTTTGCAGGGAATACATAATCTGTGCTGGAATAGTTAACTCCATTGACGTTCTTGATGTAAGCATCAGCATCGTAGTTATCGTATCCTGTAAAGGTGACTTTCACCACTTTTTTCCCTTCTGGAATATTGATATCGTAGGCATTGGCAGAATACTTGATCGTATTGTTTTTTCCAGCACCATAGACTTTGCCTTTCGCATTTGACACGGTAAATCCATTGTTAAAATGGTAGGTGTTTAGACCATCTCCAGTGGATTCTTCTGAGTAGGTGACTGCAGAGAGCTCAAAGGCTTCACCTTCGCCGCCTTGTGTGGCATCGATACGCTTTTTCCAGGCGGGATACTCTTCGCTGATGAGTTTCTGACACCAACTGCCGAGATACTGGTAACTGGCTCTGTTAGTAGCCATCAGCGAGGTAGCCACAGGTACACCCTTGCTATCGATGACCGGGTCGGTATCAGCATAATTATAGAGGAAACGATAGAAGAGGTGAGGGTACTCGTTTTTGTAGATAGAGAAGATGGGTTTGTAGGCATTTTCAGCTTTGTAGCTCGACGTAGCAATTTCGTTTTCGGTGTAGGTATAATCTACGCCGTTGTAGTTATAGGTACGCTTCTTGCCACGCTCTTCCAGTTTTTTGAAAAATTTGTCGTAGATTTTCTTGCCACTCTCACCGCCAATCTGTATGAATCGTCCCCAAATAGCGCTACCGCTTTTGTCGATGATACGACGGTCTTGCTCGCCTTTTGCATTTGTGAAATCTTCAATGGCCTTACCCTCTATCTTATGGTTGTCGAGCCAAGTCACAGCCGCTGTAATAGCCTCCTGGAGTTCGGTAGAAGGTTTCTCGACAGTCATCAAGAAGGAGATAAGGTTGGCAGATTCATATCCGCTGACAGAAGGCAGTTCGTGAGGGCGTCCTTCTGCTGGCAGAAAATCGACAGGGTCGTGCTGTGCACACCATGCAGCCTTGACACCATTGTCATCGATTTGGCATTTCAGAATCACGTCGATGGCTTTATTGAAAGATGTCATACACTTAGTGCGTATGGTTTCGTCTGCAATATTGGTGAAATCGCCCTTGTTGTTATTGATGTCACGCAAGAGTTTCATCACATTGGAGACGAGGTCATCGTTGAAGGTGATGTAGTCTTGGTAACTGCCGTTGCCCGACAGCGGCCAGTATTGTGACCATCCGCCGCATGATTTCTCCGAAGTGAAGATCATATCAAGACCTTTAGTGAAGGCTGTACGGTATTTTTCTATCTTTGTGGCTTGCCATACTTTTGCCAAGAATCGCATCTCCTGTGTTGTTGCCGCATTATCGAGACAGGAATGCTCATCGCGACTAGCCTTCAGGTTTGCTAACTGATCGGGAGTGAGTTTGTGTAGTTGATCATTTTTCATCCATCCTCCCGTCGTCTTCTGTACATCGAGCACAATATCGGCGATGGCTTTAGCCTCATCGGTACCATACCATTCGGCTCCCATTTTTCCGTTGCAGACATCAGCCCATGACAACGTGGTTATATCGGTGGCGTTGACACCTGTACATAGTCCTAGCAACGCAATGACTGTGAGTAAATAGTGCTTCATAGAAAATTATGTTTTAGTAAGTTTGTTGTTTCCTAGTTTGGTTGCAAAGTTACAAATAATATTCTTAAATAAAAGAAAAAGTATGATTTTCTTTGTTATTCAGTCTCTTTTCCCTAACTTTGTGGTTCATTTGAATATAAACATGAACGACTATATTGAGATAAAAGGTGCGCGGGTCAACAATCTTAAGAATATCAATGTTAAGATACCCCGCAACAAACTGATTGTGGTGACTGGAGTCAGTGGCAGTGGTAAATCGTCATTGGCATTTGATACCTTGTATGCTGAAGGTCAGCGTCGCTACGTGGAGAGCCTGTCGAGTTATGCTCGTCAGTTTCTAGGACGTATGAACAAGCCCGAATGTTACTTTATCAAAGGTATTCCGCCTGCCATTGCCATCGAACAGCGTGTGATTTCACGCAATCCTCGTTCTACTGTAGGTACTACCACAGAGATTTACGAATACCTCCGACTGCTGTTTGCCCGAATAGGTAGAACCTACTCGCCGATTAGTGGTCAAGAGGTGAAGAAACATTCCACGGAGGATATCATCGCTTGTACCCAGCAATATGCGGCAGGAACTCGTTTCTTGATTATGGCTCCTGTAGTACTCCCTGAATCGCGTACATTGGGTCAGCAACTTAAAACCTACGTTTATAATGGATATTCGCGCTTGTTTGCCAAGGGCGAACTCTCGCGCATAGACGATTATCTGCAAGCGCATCCAGAAGCAGAAACGGCAACGACCGCTGAAGGTCTCTACCTTGTGATAGACCGTATGGCGGTAGATGCCGCCAAAGATGCTGTGTCGCGATTGACAGACTCTACAGAGACAGCCTTCTACGAAGGTAATGGAGAATGTCGGTTGGTGTTCATGCCTTCGATGATTTCCTATGATTTCTCTATGCGTTTTGAAGCGGATGGAATCACCTTTGAAGAACCTAACGACAATATGTTCTCGTTCAACTCTCCAGCCGGAGCCTGTCCTGAATGTCAGGGTTTTGGCAATATCATCGGTATCGACGAACACTTGGTGATTCCTGACACGTCACTGTCGGTTTATGACGGTTGTGTGGTATGCTGGCATGGTGAAAAGATGAAAGCATGGAAAGAGGAATTCTGTCGCAGAGCAGCCCTTGACGATTTTCCTATCTTTGAACCCTATTATAATCTGACACAAAAGCAGAAAAACCAACTCTGGCACGGCTTGCCGTCAGACCGCAAACGTGCTAAGGGAGAACGGGTGTCGATAGATGATTTCTTCCGCATGGTTACAGAAAATCAGTATAAGATACAATACCGTGTGATGTTGAGCCGATACCGTGGTAAAACCACTTGTCCGAAGTGTCACGGATCACGACTGAAGCCCGAAGCCAACTACGTGAAAATAGCAGGCAGAAGCATTAGCGACCTTGTGGAAATGCCCATTGTGCGACTGAAAACATGGTTTGACCAACTCGACCTTGATCCGCAAGATGCACAGATAGGTAAACGCCTTCTGACGGAAATCAACTCCCGTTTGCAGTTTATGCTGGACGTAGGTCTCGGATATCTCACCCTCAACCGCATGTCAAACACGCTGTCGGGCGGTGAGAGCCAACGTATCAATCTCACCACCTCGCTCGGCTCATCGCTCGTAGGATCACTCTATATCCTTGACGAACCCAGTATAGGTCTTCATAGTCGTGATACCGACCGTCTCATCCGTGTGCTCCGCCAGTTACAGGCTCTTGGCAATACCGTAGTCGTGGTGGAACATGATGAAGAGATGATGCGTGCTGCCGATTATATCATCGATATAGGTCCTGATGCAGGCCGACTCGGAGGTGAAATTGTGTTTGAAGGGGATGTTAAGCACATCAGCGAAAAGGAGTTGGAAGAGAATCCCCACAGTCACACGCTCCGCTATCTGTCTGGTAAAGATACCATTGTCGTGCCTTCTACCCGCAGACCATGGAATCGCAAAATCAATATCAATGGTGCGCGAATGAATAATCTTCGGGGAGTGGATGTGTCCATCCCACTCAATGTAATGACGGTGGTGACGGGAGTCAGTGGAAGTGGAAAATCGAGCCTTATCAAGGGAATCTTTTATCCCGCCCTCAAGCGATTGCTGGGGGATGTATGCGATGCGCCTGGCGAATTTAGCGGTCTTACCGGAGATATTGATGCAGTGAGACGCGTAGAATTTGTAGATCAGAATCCAATAGGACGATCCACTCGTTCCAATCCAGCCACTTACGTCAAAGCCTATGATGCCATTCGCGAACTCTTTGCTGCCCAGCCATTAGCGCAGCAAATGGGCTTCACTGCGCAGTATTTCTCATTCAACGCAGAAGGCGGACGATGTGAAGAGTGTAAAGGTGCGGGTGTCATCAATGTGGAGATGCAGTTTATGGCAGATCTCGTATTGGAGTGTGAAGCATGTCACGGCCACCGCTTTAAGCGCGATATCTTAGACGTGCGCTTTGAAGGCAAGAATATTGATGAGGTATTGGGAATGACCATTTCAGAGGCCATTCAATTCTTTGGGGAATACAACCAGAAAACTATCGTCAGCCGACTCAAACCGTTGGAGGATGTGGGACTGGGTTACATCAAACTCGGACAAAATTCATCTACGCTATCGGGAGGAGAAAACCAACGTGTGAAATTGGCATACTTCATAGGGCAGGAGAAACAGTCGCCTACGGTGTTCATCTTCGACGAACCTACCACTGGTCTTCACTTTCATGACATTAAACGACTGCTCCGTTCTTTCGATGCACTGATCAGTCGAGGCCATAGCGTAGTCATCATCGAACACAACCTTGACGTCATCAAGTGTGCCGACTATATCATAGACCTTGGTCCCGACGGTGGTGACCGCGGTGGAAACCTTGTATGTGCAGGCACACCTGAAGAGGTGGCAACATGTGAAACGAGTGTGACAGGACGTTACCTCAAAGAGAAGCTCTAACGCTTGCCCAATTCCCAGAATGCTACAGCCGATGCTGCTGCCACATTGAGTGAATCGACTTGATGGGACATGGGAATACGCACTACGTAATCGGCATCACTCACTACATCGTGGGGGAGGCCGTCTCCCTCTGTTCCCAAAACGATGGCTAGCCGAGGCTCTTCCTTCAGTGTCTCATGGTCTAAAGCTACGGAGTCGTCGGTCAGTGCCATGGCTGCTGTCTTGAATCCATAATCATGAAGTGAACTGATAGGGCCGTCTATCCATGTCCAAGGTACGAGAAACACCGATCCCATTGATACGCGTACCGCTCTGCGGTTGAGCGGGTCACATGAGTTTCTGGTCAACAGCACACCGTCAATGCCCAATGCAGCTGCCGACCGGAATATGGCTCCGATATTAGTGGTATCTACCACGTTATCAATAACAGCCACCCGTCGTGCATCGTGGCAAATGTCTTCCACCTGAGGCATGCTCCATCGCTTCATGGCACACAATACACCTCTTGTCAACGCATAGCCGGTCAGTTCTGTGAGAAGATGTCGTGGTCCCGTATAGACTGGCACATCACCTATTGCAGCGATGATGTCACTGGCGTCACCTGTAATATGCCGCTCTTCACAAAGCAATGCTATCGGTTGACAACCTGCCTGTAATGCTACGCTGATGACTTTCGGACTTTCTGCAATGAAAATGCCTTCTTCTGTCTCTTTAACCTGTCGCAGCTGTGCTTCGGTCAACTTACTGAAAAGTTCGATACCTGGATGTGAGAGTGATGTGATGGGTATAATCATGAGTTAGTAATGTCTTTTTGTATCAGACTGCAAAATTACTACTTTCATGGGAAATAATCAAGAAAACGAAGCATGAAATCTTACTAAGACCTTAACCGCAAATCCAATTGGGCGATTGTTGGTTAAGTTTGATGGGAAACATGGCGAATAGCCTGATTTAGAAAACGAGAAACGGCGCAGTGGGGAATGCCAACCGCGCCGTTTCTTAAATATATGAATACAGATTACTGTTGTGCACGAAGTGCTTCCAATGATTCTTTCAGTGCTGCAATCTTCTCCTCTGAATCGCTCTGCTTCTTGCGCTCCAGGGCAACGACAGCCTCAGGAGCATTGGCCACAAAGCGCTCGTTAGAGAGTTTCTTCATGACGCCTGCCAGGAATCCTTCAAGGTGCTTCAACTGAGCCTCTTGCTTTTCTATCTCGGCAGCAATGTCGATCATGTTGCCAAGAGGAATGGCAAACTCATCGGTTCCTACCATGAAGGCAGCAGCGGTAGTGTCTTTCTCTGCCACAGTATCGATCTCGCTGATATTGGCCATCTTCACAATCACATCGGTGTAAGTTTCGTAATGGTTGATGCCCACTACCTGAAGAACGAGTGCCTCTTTCGGAGCGATATTCTTCTGGTTGCGTACCATGCGTACACCCGACACAATCTGCTTCACCAACTCAATGTCGGCGGCAAGAGCCTTCTCCTGATCCGTGGGGGCATCAAGGTGCAGACTCTCACGCATGATGCTTTCGCCGTTCTTGCGCTCGTAGAGAGCCTGCCACAGTTCTTCTGTGATGAACGGCATGAAGGGGTGAAGCATCTTCAAGAGAATATCGAAGAAATGGAGTGTAGCCTCGTAGGTCTTTTTGTCGATGGGCTGTGCCTCGCCATTGATGTAGGCAGGCTTCACCATTTCCAAGTACCAGCTTGAGAACTCGTCCCAGAAGAGTTTATAGACAGCCATCAGGGCTTCAGAGATGCGGTATTTGGAGAACAGATCCTGCAGTTCCTCGTTGACCTCTTTGAGCTTAGCTTCAAACCATGCTGTTGCAGTCTTGCTGGCCTCGGGTTGTTCAATGTCTGCCACCTGCCATCCTTTTACCAGACGGAAGGCATTCCAGATCTTATTATTGAAATTACGACCCTGTTCGCAGAGAGAGTCATCGAAGAGTATATCATTGCCTGCAGGAGCAGAAAGCATCATTCCCATGCGTACACCGTCAGCACCGTATTTTTCGATGAGTTCGATGGGGTCGGGACTGTTGCCGAGAGATTTCGACATCTTACGCCCCAGCTTATCACGCACGATACCTGTGAAATAAACGTGTTTGAACGGCATCTTCCCTACGTATTCATAGCCAGCCATGATCATGCGGGCAACCCAGAAGAAGATAATGTCCGGACCAGTAACAAGGTCGCTCGTGGGATAATAGTAGTTGATTTCTTCATTGCCGGGATTGTTGATGCCGTCAAAGAGTGAGATGGGCCACAACCAAGAGGAGAACCATGTGTCGAGGGCATCTTCATCCTGACGTAGGTCAGCATCGGTTATAGTAGCATCTTTCTCCTTGGCCAACTGCAGGGCTTTCTCGCGGGTTTCTGCCACAACGAAATCACCTTGTTCATTATAATAATACGCAGGAATGCGATGACCCCACCAGAGCTGACGGGAGATACACCAGTCTTGGATATTCTCAAGCCAGTTCTTGTAGGTGTTCTTATATTTCTCAGGATAGAACTTGATGTCGTCGTTCATAACGGGAGGCAACGCAATATCTGCAAAATGCTGCATGCGGAGGAACCACTGGAGAGAGAGACGTGGCTCAATAGCGGTGTCTGGGTTGCGCTCAGAGTAGCCCACCTTGTTGGTGTAGTCCTCAATACGCTCCATCAGTCCTGCCTTTTTGAGGTCTTCTGCTATCTTCTTGCGGCAGTCGAAGCGGTCCATACCTACATAGAGTGGAGACTGCTCGGAAATCGTTCCGTCGGCATTGAAGATATCGATGGTCTCAAGATTGTGGGTCTTGCCAAGCATATAGTCGTTGGTGTCGTGGGCAGGAGTAACCTTCAAGCATCCTGTACCAAACTCAATATCCACATATCGGTCTTCGATGACAGGAATCACACGACCTACAAGGGGTACGATGACCTTACGGCCCTTGAGCCATTGGTTCTTCGGGTCTTTCGGGTTGATACACATAGCGGTGTCACCCATGATGGTTTCTGGACGTGTGGTAGCCACAACAGCATAATAGCCTTTGGCATCCTTATGAATGATGTTGCCTTCTGCCAGCAGGGCTTCTTCATTGTCCAGTGAGGTGAGTCCGTCAACATAGTATTTGAGATGGAAGAGATGGCTTTTCTCTTCACGGTAGATAACCTCCTCGGTAGAAAGTGCTGTCAGGGCTTTTGGATCCCAGTTCACCATGCGTAAACCACGATAGATGAGTCCCTTGTTGAAGAGATCCACAAAAACCTTGATGACGCTCTCCGAACGTTTCTCGTCCATGGTGAATGAAGTGCGGTCCCAATCACATGAAGCTCCCAGTCGGCGCAACTGCTTGAGGATGATGCCTCCATGCTCGTCGGTCCATTCCCATGCGTGTTTGAGAAACTCGTCTCGACTCAAATCGTGCTTCTTGATTCCCTGTTCTGCAAGTTTCTTCACCACCTTGGCTTCGGTAGCGATAGAAGCATGGTCGGTTCCAGGAACCCAACATGCATTTTTGCCTTCCATACGAGCACGTCGTACAAGAATATCCTGAATGGTATTGTTCAACATGTGGCCCATGTGCAACACGCCAGTGACATTGGGGGGCGGGATGACAACAGTGTAGGGTTCACGTCCGTCTGGTTTTGAGGCAAACAGCTTGTTGTCCAACCAGTATTGGTACCATTTCGATTCAACCTCTTTTGGGTCGTATTTACTTGCTAATTCCATATTAAATATAATAAATCTCCTTTAATAATGTGCAAAGGTACTAATAAGCAAGGAAAATGCCAAATAAAATTTTGGTTTTTCGCTTGGTTATTAGTACCTTTGCACTATTGTAATTATAATGACAATGCATACAAGAGAAGAAAAAATGGAAGCTTTCGGGCGTATGCTCGATGTTCTCGACACACTTCGGGAAAAATGCCCGTGGGACAAAAAACAGACCAATGAAAGCCTGCGTCCCAATACGATAGAGGAAACTTATGAGTTGTGTGATGCACTCATCAAGGATGATGTGAAAGAGATTTGCAAGGAGCTCGGAGATGTGTTGCTCCATGTGGGTTTCTATGCCAGAATGGGAGAGGAAAAGCAACAATTTGATATAGCCGATGTCTGTAACCATTTGGTTGATAAACTGATATTCCGTCATCCTCATGTCTATCACCCTTCGCAGGTGGGAGCCTCTCATCCCCTGCCATTGCCTTATGGCGAGAATGGTGAAGCCAGCGAATATCAGAAGGCTGACAGTGTAGAAAAGGTGTTGGACAACTGGGAGCAAATCAAACAGAAAGAAAAGGACGGCAACAAAACCGTACTGTCTGGAGTACCTGCCTCGCTGCCTTCCATCATCAAGGCTTATCGCATCCAGGACAAAGCACGCCATGTGGGATTCGACTGGGAAGACCGGCAGGATGTGTGGGCAAAGGTGCGTGAAGAACTAACCGAACTGGAAACAGAACTCAAGAAAGAGGATAAACAGCGGTCGGAAGAGGAATTGGGAGACTTCATCTTCTCTGTCATCAATGCTGCCCGACTTTATCATCTCAATCCGGATAATGCCTTGGAACTGACCAACCAGAAATTCATCCGACGCTTCAATTATATTGAGCAACACAGCCTCAAAGTGGGTAAACCGCTCACTGAGATGACGTTGGAGGAAATGGACCAACTTTGGAACGAAGCAAAAGCACAGGAATAATCAACCCAAAAAATTAATAAAATGATGATGTTAACCAAAAGAAATTTGATTCCATTTGCCGTGGTAGCCATGGCAATTGTGACTATCTGCAGTTGCGGAGGAAAAGAAAAACGTGTACCTTTTGACAGTGGCGACTCAACAAGCAACGTACTTCAAGACAAGACAGTATATGGTGTCTGTGGAGACGGAACTGCCATGCATACCTTGCAAATCATTACTGACCTCGGAGATACCGTGACCTTTGATATTGCAGCGGCTGTGGATAATAATAAAGTGTTTGGAGGACTCCAGGCGGGCGACAGAATTGCCGTAGTGCCAGGAACTGACAAAAATACAGCGGTCTGTGTCATCAACCAGACCTCATTGCTCGGAAATTGGGTGATGCCCAATCCGCTTGACGGAAGTGATGAAGTGGGCTTCAGCATCAAAGAAGGTGGTGTGGCGGAAGGTATTGAACAGAGTTCCATCATCTACAAAACCTGGCGTTTGTTGAACGGACAACTTGAAGTGGTGAGCGAACGCGAAAGCGGTGGAGGTATCGAAGATATTGCCTTGTATAATATCATCAAACTGACTGCCGACTCTCTCATCATCAAGGATGCTGAGGATACCTTTGAATATGGTCGTCAACAAACTAAGAAAGAACACTCGGATATCAAACTTGAAGAGGCGTCGAGTGAAGACTTTAAAATATAATTGCTGTTCGAAATACTAACCGACTGTTCTCACATGGAACCATTTCGTGTGCATATACTTGGGTGCGGAAGCGCACTGCCTACACTCCGCCACTTTGCCTCATCGCAAGTGGTGGAGATGAGGGGAAAACTGTTTATGGTAGATTGTGGAGAGGGTACTCAGATGCAACTGAGACGCTCACGTATCCGGTTTACCAAAATTTCTGCTGTGTTTATCAGCCATCTCCATGGTGACCATTGCTTCGGACTTATTGGCATGCTGAGTACATTCGGACTCCTGGGACGTACGGCAAAACTCGATGTCTATGGACCTGCACCACTGGGAGATGTGATGCGGCAACAGATGAAGATCTTCTGCCATGATTTCGACTATGAGGTTGTGTTTCATGATGTTGATACCCGACAGCAACAAGTGGTCTATGAAGATCGTTCACTGACCGTGGAGACTGTTCCCCTCGAACATAGAATGCCATGTTGCGGATACCTCTTCCGCGAAAAACCGACCTTGCCGCATATCCGACGCGACGTGCTGGATGCCTACCATATTCCCGTGTCTCAAATCAATAATATCAAGGCGGGAGCTGACTGGGTGAGTGAAGATGGTGAACGGGTGAGCAATAGCCTGCTCGTTGAACCTGCCGATTCTCCTCGTAGCTATGCGTATTGCAGCGACACACGCTATATTCCGAACCTTGCATCGAGAATCAAAGGGGTGAGTGTGCTCTACCATGAGAGCACCTACACAGAGGAATATGTGGCCCTGGCAGAGAAATACATGCACTCCACAGCTCAACAGGCTGCCATGGTGGCACGTGATGCTGAGGCTGGAAAATTGGTGTTGGGACATTATTCTTCAAGGTGTGAAGACGAAAAAATACTGCTTGACGAGGCCAAACAGATTTTCCCTGATTCCATGCTTGCCAACGAGGGATTGACTATTGATGTGGAATAAATCGGTGAAAACAAGAGTGAAAATTTTGATATTTCAAAGAATATTCTTATTTTTGCAACAAATTATAAATAAATAACCGTATCACATGAGGAGATTGCTATTGTTGATAGCACTTTTTGCAACTGCAATGTTGACGCTGCCTGTTCAGGCTGCGAATAGCAACATGGTGTCTGTTGTGCGTGAGGCAGGCAACGAAGAAATCCATATTTCTGTAGCGAAAAATGCTGTTCATGTGATGGGCGCACAAGGCAAGATATTGGAGGTCATTTCATTGATCGGACGCCATGTGATGACTGTTAGAATAGATAGTCCTGCGCAGAAAATCGAACTTAATCTTCCAAAAGGGTGTTACATTATCAAGGTTGGCAAAGTGACAAGAAAAGTCATTCTCTGATTTTCGCAATTCTTTCTCTTGTCATCCTGTTTGCAGCATGTAACGGTCACCATGAGAAACAAGATGTTGAGACAATAAAGAATGTCATCGGAGAAATGAAGTCCGAACAATATGTCATGGATGCGCAAAGCATCAGGAAATATATTGTGGAATCATGCCGGCAATATGCGTCAAGCCGATATAAATTCATGGCACAATACTATGAAAACAATGGGGCGTTACTCTGGACTGACCGCTATGGACTGCGACCGCAAGCGGATTCTCTCATTGCCCGATTGCACCAAATAGATGAATATGGCTTTTCTCCACAGGCTTTTCAAATCGATGAAATAGAAGCGGATGCACAACGTGTACGTAACTTGGATTTCGATCGATCACATCCTGCTGGAAAAATATGTGCGAGTCTGGAATATAGACTTTCTAAGGCTTATCTCCGACTTGTCACAGGACAACGGTATGGCTTCGTCAACCCACACAAGGCTTATGTCTTTCAAACGGCTAAGGCGGATACCACAGGGACAATGAGAGGGAAGATGACATTACTCTATGACTTACCTGTTGAATACCCTTCCGCTGAGTTCTATCAACAGGCATTCAATGAGGTCCTTGCCAATAGGGTGGGTGAGGAGATGGATAGAAACGAACCGACTGATCCGCTCTATAAAGAACTCAAAAGGAGACTCCACGATGCGAAAGGACCTGACCGGCGCCGTATCTTGGTCAATATGGAGCGTTGCAGATGGCGCAAAGCACACGAAGTTTCTCTGAGCGGACGTCGTGTGGTGGTAAACATACCGGCATTCGAACTTTATGCTTACCAAGAGAACCAATGCCTCTCCATGCGCATAGGCTGTGGAACAAGCGAAACACGTACACCTCTGCTTTCTAGCGAAATCACCTATTTCCAAGTCAACCCCGAATGGGGCATCCCGCAAAGCATCATCAATAAGGATGTGGCACGACACGCAGGAGATAGTAGCTATTTTGCAAAACATAGATACCGCATCATCGAACGGGCTACAGGAAAACATATAGATGCCCGATTCGTGACCCGACAGATGCTGACCAATGGTATATGTCGCGTTGCACAGGAGGGTGGACCTGGCAATGCCATGGGACGTATCGTGTTCCGATTTAAAAATAACTATTCGGTCTATCTGCACGACACGTCATCACCGGGCTTCTTTGCCAATGCCGTTAGAATGGTGTCACACGGATGTGTGAGGATACAGAAACCATTTGAGTTCGCGCAATACCTGCTCGAAGATGCTGATGAATGGACGCTGGAACGCATACGTATCTCTATGGGAATCCGACCCGAGACACAACGTGGACGTGACTACATCCGGAAACACCCGTTGCTGGAGGAGAAAACCTATCGCCTGGTGTCTGTCATGCGACTGCCACACCCCGTACCCATATACATTGTGTATTATACAATCTACCCCGATGCAGAGGGACAGCTTCAATACTATCCTGACATCTATGCTTATGATGATGCGATCTGGAATGAAATAAAAACGATATCATGAGTCAGGAGAAATTCAACGAAAAACAACTCGTAGAACTTCTCAAACGACCTGAAACAAGACGTAAGGCTTTTGAGATTGTGGTACGCCAATATAGCGAAACGCTCTATTGGAAGGTGAGACGTATGGTCCTCACACATGATGATGCTGACGATGTGATGCAGAATGTGATGCTTAAAGCATGGACAAATATCGACTCTTTCCAACAACAGTCACTCCTTTCTACATGGCTTTACCGTATTGCCATCAACGAGAGCCTAAACTTCATCAGAAGCCAACGTAATAAAGCGGTGAATATCGATGCTGACAAACAAGCAGAACTGGCTGACAGACTCATGGCTGACCCTTATTTTGATGGAGACGAAACAGCTGCGCAACTCCAACAGGCTATAGCCTCGCTCCCTGATGTGCAACGCACCGTTTTCAACCTGCGCTATTATGACAATATGAAATATAGCGAGATGAGCCAGCTCCTCGATACAACTGAAGGGGCGCTGAAAGCGTCTTATCATATTGCAGTGAAGAAGATCACCGAGTTTTTCAATCAGAAGGATTAAACCTTTTGCGCCATTATACGTCAAACAAAAAAAAGAAACAATGAACGAAGAGAAATATATACACCAGCAAATGAAAGGAAAACAACCTTTCAAAGTGCCAGAAGGATATTTCGACGATTTGGCAATGAGAATCATGACAAATCTACCCGATGCTGAACAACATGGTGAAACACCTACTGTTACTGTTCATAAACATCGGACAGTAAGATTATGGATATCGGTTGCTGCGGCTTGTCTCGCTGTCATGGTAGTAGCTACCGCTCTCCTTTTCCAACAGGATTCTCCACAACATGTCTATAAGGTGCAAGCTGCAGAAATGTCTGGCGATAGATTTGTTGATGAGGCAGCCGACTATGCCATGATTGATAATACTGACATCTATGCCTATCTCGAAGATAATTGATGACCCACAAAATCCTGCAACAATGAAGACTAAGTTTCACACCATACTGTTAATGATCGTCATGGCTATGATGACGTCAGTAGCCTGGGCTCAAAACAACCAAAAGTTCTCTCCAAAACAATTCGATGCAGAACTCACGGCATACGTGATAAAGAAAGCGCACCTCACACCGCAAGAGGCTGATAGACTCATCCCTTTGATGAAACAGATGCACAGCCGCCAACGAACGGTGTTTGTAAGAATTAGAAATACGCACAAGACGCTACGCGAACACCCTAACGACAACGAGGCTTGCCGTAAGGCTTTGATAGAGCGCGACAAACTGAATATTGAACTCAAAACCATCGAACAGAAATTCCATAACAAGATGATGCGGGTGGTTCCTGCCAGCAAAGTCCTTGCTGCCGTTGAGGCTGAAGACCGTTTCTTCCGTCATGCCATGAAACAATGGAAAAATCGTCCACCAAAGAAATAACGCTTCACCGTCACACGGATTTTTTTTATTCCCACCATGTCCGCTTCCTTTTAACGTCACACAGATATTCTGGAACAGTGAGAGCAGAGGAAAAGCTCCATTTTATGGCACCTTTTCTCGCCATGGCAGAGTTTAAGTGAACTTAACTTCGTTGACTTTCCTCACGTTCGGAAAACTTCAAGCGAGCTTGATTTTTCGCTCACTTAATCGGAAAGCTTAATTCTGCTCATTTGGCTTAACGAAAACGTTCGGTTTCACTTTGCCGAGTCGTGACAGAATAAGCCAAAGGCAAATCACAGAAACGTTGGTGCTCCGGAAAATAATCCACGGATCACACGGAGAACACGGAGTGTTTAGTTTAAAGGTTATAGGTTATAGGTTATAGGTTAGTGTTTAGTGGTTAGCGTTAAGGTAAACGTTAAGGTTATAGTTTAAAGTTTAGAGATTCTAGTTAAAGATTATTCTTAGGATTTTATTTAAGATTTCGAGCCTGTAAGGCGATCCATAATAAAATTCTCCCCAAAAGCGAGGTACTCGAGCGCATTTTGGTCAATGATTTTTGTTAAAGATTTCGTTTGGAGATAAACTGCGAATCCACAATATTTCTTGCGAAGCAACATCTTAAAAAAGATTTCCACCAAAGATTTCTTGCGCTCGCGCAACCAAAAAAATAATTCCCCTTAATTCCGCAACACTATAATTTAACTTTATTTATAAGTTCCTGAGCAACAAAAAGTTGCCCAGGATTTTGCCATGTCAGAATTTTCACTTATCTTAGTGTTGCAAAAAGAAAACAAGCAAAACTCTAATATGACATGGCAAAAATACAAATTAAATCTGAGAAACTCACACCTTTTGGAGGAATTTTTTCAATCATGGAGAAATTTGACTCCATGCTTTCACCCGTTATCGACTCAACACTGGGTCAGAGATGCAGCAGTATCTTCGGATATCAGTTCAGCGAGATAGTCCGTTCGCTGATGAGCGTTTATTTCTGTGGCGGCTCATGCGTGGAAGATGTAACGTCACAACTGATGCGCCATCTCTCGTATCATCCTACCCTTCGTACATG
>NZ_NPIZ01000090.1:0-40819 GCF_002251185.1 Prevotella sp. P5-126 | reverse complement strand
TATGGTATAACTATTACTGATAGCCAAGGAGGTTATCTAGGAATAAGACATATTATATATGATTCCAAAGATTATAAAAATATCCAAGACAATGAAGTTCTTGCATTAAAGAAGATATTAAGGGAACGAGGATATAAAACGACTGAAAAAGCTTGGATTGGAACTAAATCATTTAATGAATTAGGCATGAATGAAGACGAAATTGTGACGAATATTGTTTCTGAAATAAACGAAATAGTTGAATTCGTAAGGAAAAATAATCAATATGGCACAAATGATTCAGCGCGGAAGTGAGTTACTCCGCATCAATACTCAAAAGAACGACATCGAATATTCAAAAGATGGTGGGCGTACTTGGCATCACAGATAGTTATTAATACTATTCATTATGGCATATTTTCAATTAACAGAAGCAATGATACTAACCTCTTTTGAGAAAACTGGGATAGATGAAAAATACTATCCTATATATGCTAAAATTGCAAAACGGTATTTTAAGGATCTATCAAAAGAAGGTTCTAACGAGGATGGGCAAACAGAAGAAGATAATTATGCCATTTCAAGTTTGAATTTGGCTGATGAATACATCACCTATTATGCAAAAGAAGCAGAAAAGGGCCATTGTGAACAATGGTGTGATACTATTGCAGATAAAGGCGAGAACAATTATTGGGCATATCGTGATGCGTATGACTTCATAGAAAATGAAGAAGAAAAAGAAAAGGAATTGTCTATTCATGCAAAATCGTTGAATGATGATCCTGTTTTCGTAGAGAGATACATCTATCTTTTTAAAGAGCAAGAAGAGAACTCATATGAAATGGCAAAAGAATACTCAAAGGCCTTCCATAAATGGATAGATAATGGCAAAAGCCAAAACTACGCACATGGTTATGCTTATGCTGTCAGTGAGAAGAACTATTTGGATGAATATTGCAAGATGTTTGCTGAAGCATATGCTATGGCTAAAGAACATGGCAAAAACGATGGTGAGGCTATATCTTTGGGAGAATTGTGTACTGACGTTTTAGATCAAGGGATTTATTCTTTTTTAAAGAAAGAGTATTTGCGAAAGTATCATGAAGACTGGCAAATAGAATTCTATTATCAAAAGATTTGTGAGGAAGAAGAACAAGAAAGAAAAAGAGCCCTAACACAGGATGAAAGGAATGGGATTCGTGAAGAGATCAAATGGCATATGACCCAGATTTGAAAAGAAGAATAACAGCCAAGTTGTATTTGTATACAATGATATGTTATTTCCTAGAACCTCTGCCCCATAATGGCAGAGGTTTCTTTTATCTTTGCACCACAAACGAAAAAAGATAAAAGAACGGAATTATGACTTTCAAAGAATTACTGAACAGCGTTTCTTTTGAGGAGGTGGCTCCTTGTATTTTGCAGATGCACCCAGATGCAGAGGGTAATTTGAAATGGTATAAGATTCATTTCGATATGTTGCGCTTGATGACTCCCAAACATCATGATGATGCAAATTCTAATGTGTGCCATATCTCCATGAGCAAATGGGACGAAGACAGTGAACCACATCTCGATGCTCACCCTATGGAGGGAGATTATTGGGAGCATTCGCTGACAAAAGAAATCGTCATTGCCCCTGAGGTCAAGGCTACCAATGCAGAGATTGCCGCTTGTTGTATTTGGCATACCTCATTCTATGGTTTTGTAAGAGAACAACAGGAAGAAGAATTCAGATTCTTCAAACTCGACAATTACCACAAAGATAGGTGGGATGATTATATATATCATAAGGTACGTGCAGAGAAGTATTTCTCCGTCATCCGCAGAAATGGTGGCTACATACCTTCTGTTAGAGAATTAGCACCATCAAAGAAACAAGAATTGTTCAGCAAGGCCAAAGATTATTTCTGGTGTATTAGCGCATCAATGAACAAGATTAAAAGGAAGAAGATGTTTCGTAGAGAGTTTATGGCACACTACTATGAGCGTATGGCAGCTATCAGCAGGTTTATCGTTCAGGCCATTCCGGCTTTGAGTGACGAAAGAAACAATATGAGCATGAATCAATTGTGCGGCCTGTTTCAGTCTGACTTGTTCAGTCCAGAAACTATCACGTCGTATGCGGATGAGAATACCAATGGGGTCAAGTACCTATGCGAGTTGCTGGAGATGGAAGATATCAATACCAGATTAGACAGAATGGTAGTGGTTCTAACCACTGACGAATGGCACCAAGAACTGACTCAGGATGAACAGCGCTTGTGCAAGCTCCTTATAGGCAATTGCAAATCCAGCGACATCCTTGTAGCCACAGATCCTTCTTTGGGCAGACAGGTCCGTATCGACTATGCAACATTTAATTCTGAACATCCATTAATTGGCAAGCAATATGAAAAAGAAATATGATGACTCTATTGACTATATAAATGGTTATCCAATAAGTGAAGTCTGGGGGACTTATCACTATTTGGCACGAGAGATTGCTCCTCGATTGAAAGCTTTCAAGGCTCATAAAAAGCACGGATGGCCAGAAGATTTCGAGACCCTGGAGGATTGGAATAAAACCATTCAGAAGATGATCGATGCATTCGAATTGGTGAAAGATTATTCCCCGTCTTATGAGGAAGATATACGGACTCTTGAACAAGGGGTGGAATTGTTCTGCAAGTATTATCGTGATTTGTCGGATTAATATTATTGATTCTGTATGAAAAGGAAGAAGAAAGATGACTCCGCTGAGAACTGGAGTTACAAGAATGACTACCCCATAGAAGAGGTATGGAACACTGACAACTGTTTGGCTGGGGTGATTGCTGCTCGATTAAAAGCATTCAAGGCTCTTGACAAGCATGGCTATTGTCCTGCATTTAAGGGAATGGCAGAATGGAATAAGGCCATACAGAAGATGATTGATGCTTTTGAGTTACTGAAGCATATAACATCGTTCAGTGAGGAAGAAGAAAAGATCATCGAGGAAGGACTTGAACTGTTCTGCAGGCATTATAGATATTTATGGGATTAACTAATCGTTTTATTATGGACTACAATGTAGATGCAATAGAGAGGGAGATCATGCTAAAATATAATGATTATCGCAGTTATAACTCTGATAATGATGTGCTTTTGTCCCTACGAAAAGACATCATCAACAAGCAGGTTCTGGCAAATCAGAAAGAACTGTTACCTGATATTATCGCCTTTAATGATGCACTGCGTGAGGCACTTCGTGAAATGTACGATCGAGCTCATTGTATTTGGAATAAGATGATAAATATCATAGATGAAGGTGATGGCGAAGAGATGGTGCTTACTGCTAAATGTTATCTCGATACAGACTATCCGGTTTTGCATCCTATACAGGGTGAAGATAGACAAGATTTGTGGTATGCACTGTGTGATGGTGACTTGAATCCTATGTATGCTGATGGTGTATCTGTGTTGACGCTAACACTCCCAAGAGATGAAGATGACTCCTTTGATTCTTTTATTGGTATGGACTGCCCTCCTCCTAATTGGAACGAAGGCCTAGACCAGGAACTGACACAGGATTTGCATCTGATCAATCAGTTTCACACGCTCTTTCAGCACATGAACTTCGCCCTTTCAGATTTTATCTATGTGAGGAAGTTCAAGACGGAGATTAATATTGAAATTATACAGTAAATAAACAATAAATGTTTTTGGTAATTTAAAAGAAATGATTACCTTTGCACTCGATGATGAGTCATAGTACGGTTGCTGGCTCAGCATCGGGTGTTCTTTGATGCAAATTATAGCAGAATGTGGAATTGAGTACGGTTGCCAAATCGTAACCCAGTTTTTCCTCAATTCCCCAGACTGCCTTTATGCAAAGAAAAGCTGAGCATTCTTGCAAAGTTACGAAAACATTTTGTAACAACACCACGGATTGCCATATTTTCTCTCGTCTTGCATTTCCCTACGTCCATTCCCCTACGTTTACAGCCATTGTTGGAAGCGAAGATAACTCGCTTGCCTACTGAATATTAGACCATCACAGACGGCACTTCCTTTAGCAAATTCATTGAATTTCCTCTGCAATTTCATTGAATTTCCTCTGCAATTTCATTGAATTTCCTCTGCAAATTCATTGAGATTGCTATCACAACCATGTTGCGTTGCATCGGCACATGACTTCTATGACGCTGCAAAGTACCATTTGTCGCACACCTTCCAAACGTGCACAAACCACTAACAGACAATATATTGCACTATCAGAAACAATACTTGCGTGAGCAAAACAATTTGATTTACTCAGCAAAACAATTTGATTTACTCAGCAAAACAATTTGATTTACTCAGCAAAACAATTTGATTTGCAGAGAAAGAGCCTGTCAACAGAAAAACTATGGACGCTGGATGGATATCTCATCCAACGTCCGTAAGTATCGTATAGGTAGTTTTTTTCAGTACGGTCACACGTTTCAGAGCGTTGCATTGATGGGCGACAGGAGGAAATCTACCAGCTGCACACCATTATAGAGAAGGAGGTAGATCGACAATACTGCGGTCAATAGGCGAAGCACCTGACGCGGTGTGCCCTGCAACCGATGGAACAATGCGGCTGTTGCAAAAGGCACTACGAAGAGCCAATGGGGGGCCATAATGAATATCTCATTGATGCCGAAACCTAAAACGAGATGGATGCCCATGTCGAAAACAAAATATGATAGTGCCAACCACAACACTCTGTTGCGACGACCTACCCACAGTCCCACGATGAAAAGCAGTACGATGATGCCTTCAACCACATAGCTGATAGCCCAATCGTAGCGCACAAAGACGGGACGGAACACGAGCGTATCGCCCAGAAAATGCTGCTGGTGGAACTGTATGGCCTCGCCAAAGAGGTTTTCATAGGCTGTTTCCAATCGTGGAGTGGTGGTATCGGTCCAGCTCAAGAAGCCCACTTTCTTCATCGGCTTACCTGTTTTGGCTGCCTGACGCGCAAGCACCTGATTGCGCTTCTGCTGTTTTTCCTCGGCTTTCTGACGTTCATCTACCGACAACGAAGCCATGAAACGCTGGCGTTCCTCTGCCTTTTTAGCCTTTGCGGCAGCCCGTTGCTGCTCTTTGGGCCATACGTAGGTGCGGTATTCCCAGCGCGAGAATCCCCATATCAATGCTGCCGGCAGCAGCACGCCAAGTAGCAAATGGCGCCAACGGAAGAACGAACGGCCATTGACCAATAGTGCCGAGAGGTAGGTCTTGATACCGTTGCTCAGCGTGACACCCGCTGTCACCACGAAAAACAATGCGGTCTGCCACCACGACAGTTGTCGCCCGGCATGGATGCAACAGCCCGACACATAGACGGTGAGCAGCAGCAAGAACATCGAAATGGTGAAGTGGTCGGGCACAATGACCGACAACAGGATATATGCCATCGAGAAATAATACGCCGACAGCAGTGTGGCATCGCCCTTGGGCAAGAGGAAAAACTCGCGCATGATGCGATAGGTGAACAGATAGGAATAGAGCGAAGCTGCCACGAGTGGCAGTGCTACGACATATTGCACACAGTTGACACCCGTCAATGCACTCAACATGGCATTGATGAGGAACAGGGGCCAGATGAAAAATGCCAATAGCGGATGGCGATAGACATTATAGACGGTGCCCCAATCGGTAACGCCAAGATAGGTCAAGGGGTCGTAGCCGGAGAGATGGAACTCGCGCATAAAGACTTTCCAATAGGGTCCGAAGCCTTCTTGCATAAACAGCGGGGAGAGTCGCGCAATAAACAAGCCGTTGAGTGCCACTATCACCAGCAGGACGATGAGTGCCATCCAGCGCTCTTCCTTACGAATCTTGAAAATGTCGTTGAATATACTTATCATACCAAATTTTTATTTTGTTGCTTGAGAAATCATACACTTATTCATACCAGAAGGCGGTAGATACGATGGGCTGCTGCATCCAGTCGAAAAGGAGAGCGAGGTTGTGGCTCACCAAATAGACCATCAGTGCCAACGTGACTCCACGCAGCGCCAACAGCCACCGACCGTTAGCTCGCACAAAGAGAAACGACAGGGCGATAGGTACCACATAAAGCCAATGGGCTGCCATGATATACACTTCGTTGATGGCGAAGCCCAGTCCGAGGTGCATCAGTGCATCGGGCACGATGCCCAACAGGCACATCCATAGCAAATGGTGGTGACGTCCCATCCAGATACCTGCCACAAAGAGCAAAAGCAGAAGCAGTGAAACGGCATAGCGCCACACCGACTGATAGGACAGCAATACCGGGCGATAACTCGTCAGCACATCGTCGAGCACGTGAGTTTCGTGGAACTGGATGGATTCGCCCCAGAGGTTTTCGGTCATCGTGTCCCATCGGGAGGTCGAGATATCGGTCCATCGGAGCAGTCCGCCCTGTCCCAGCGCCTTGCCTTTATGGATGACCCATGGCGCATGCTTATAGCGTTGATGGTTCTGGCGTGCTTTCGCCATCATCTCTGCCTTGTGTTCTTCGAAGTAGCGCTGCTGTTCCTGCTGTTTCGGATAAACATAGATTCGCTCCTCCAGCATGCCTGCTCCAACCATCAATGCCGATGGAACGACCACCGCCAAAAGGAAGTAACGCCACTGGAAGAAGCGACGTCCACGGGCTATCCATTCGGCGGCAAACACCTTGACACCATTGGTCAGTGTCACACCGGCGGTTGCTATAAAGAGCAGAGCGGTCTGCCAGGTTTTCAGCACACGGCCTTCCTGAGCTGCACCGCCTATCAAATAGATGGAAAGTAGGATGAGACAGAGCGACAAACTGAAATGGTCGGGCACGAAAAACGTGACCTGGATGTAGGCAAAACTAAAGAACAACAGGGTCAGCAGGGCGGCATCTTCGGCTACGACACCCACCAGTCGGTGGATGATGCGATAGAGCAACCATGCCGACACACAGCCGCTAAACCATACGATCATGGCGGATATATAGAGTGCGGCATTGAAGCCGAACAGCGACATGACAACCTCGTTGACCGAAGCCGGCAATGCCATGAGATAGGGTAACAGCGGATGGCGCAACACATCATATTTCATGCCCCACTCGGTGAGTATCGCATAGTTGTTGGGATCAAAGCCAGAGACATGGAAGAGATACGACAAGCGCTTGGCATAGTCGGCGGCAACAACGGAAAACACCGCATCATACTTCATCACCATCAGCACGTTGAGCACCAACAGCAGCACGGCAACAACCGTCACCAGCATCTTTTCCAACTGTTTTTCTCTCATACTCGAAATGGTTTATAATGAGCCTCATCGGCAAAAGCAAGCATCTCACGGTCGCCACGGCTATCACCATAGGCGGTCAGGCGATATTGCTGGCGGTCGGGAAAGCGTTGCAACAGGCGACGCACCTTCTCGCTGCCATAGCAATTAGGGGTGAGAAAGCGACCGGTCAACCGGTCATGAGCCACCTCAACCTGTGTGCCGAGCACACAAACATGGGGGAAGAACGGCTGCACCCAGTTGTCGATAGAGGCACTGACGATGACCACCTGGCGGTCGGCATCGCAATCGCGTTGCAGCGATGCCATACCCTTTTCGCGCAGTATCGTGCGGTTGTCGGCAGCAAACTGCCGACAATGGCGGTCAAACTCCTGAAGCGTCATGCCTCGGAAGAAATGGGCAAACACCTTTTGCTTCGCTTTGTAGTTGGGATAACAGTGCAGTTTCATCAGCACCAACAAGGGCGAATAACACAGAAATCCCCACAGCATTGCCCATCGCCCATGCACATAACGGATGAAATCCAATAGCGAATCGCTCTTGGTCAGCGTTCCGTCGAAATCATATACCACTACTTCTTTCATAGCCATTGCAACAGTCGTTTCACAAATTGATGGAGCAACCACGCCAAGGGGATGGTCAGCACGATGGTCAACAGCGACGTGGGCCAGTAACCCAGATGGTAGGGACTGAGCCAAGCCATCACAAAGTGGTTGTGGATGAGATATGCCTCCAGACTCAATCCGCCGAAGAAAGCCCAGAAACGGTTGACGCGTTGGGGCAGTCGGCGAAATATTCTATTGAGCAACAGAATGGCTGTCAGCGTCAAAGGGATATAAATCATGCGCTCTACGAAAAGTGGGAAACGCCCGTGAGATACCTGTTCGAGATAGATGCACGATGCGAAACATGCCACAAAGGTGATCAGGGCAAGCCATACGGCAGCACCGTCGATGCGCACTTCACGACGTACCGTTTCACCGAAATTGATGCCAAGGAAGAAGATGGGCACGCGGCTCCAGAAGATTTCCAAATGTCCCACAGCATGGTGGACGGGTATGATCCACTGCACCATGACACACCACAACACCATCAATACCACCGACCAACGATAGATGGGGTGCCTGGTGATGAGTTTCATATAAGGTGGTGCCCAGAGATAAAGCATCATGATGGCGGGAATATACCAAAAAGTCAGCTCGTCGTGAAGCCAGAAATTCCAGTTGATGGTGATATTGCCTATCAGATCGATGATACTCCCGGTTTGCGGATTGAAGCGTGGAATATAGTAGAGCGATGCCATGATGAGCCACGCAGGCAAGATGCGCAACAGGCGACGACGATAGAAACTCCAGGTGGAAGGTTGCTTCACCCAGGAGAACCAAAGGCCTATGCCACTAAGAAAGAGAAATATATCGACGCCGATATTGCCACAGCGACGGAGGCCAAAAAACAAATCGGTGCGGGGTAATCCCACATGGAAAAGGATGATGAAGAGCATGGCGGCTCCCATCAGTTCGCCTCGGAAACGGCTGATATTTGCCAGTTCGATGTCCTTGGTACGCATACTATTTATCGCTTTGGGGTTGTGGTATCTGGTCTATCAATAGTCGCACCGCCCACGAAGCACCGATGACCACTACGACATAGAGCATCAGTCCGTCGTAAAGGTCGCCTCGCCATGCCACGGTGATAAAGAGTTTGCGGATGATGGGGTGTGCCACAAACATGGCGGCTGACAGGCCACCAAACCATGCCAACACATGGCCTGCACCTGCAGGTATGCTCTTGACAAATGCCACACTACCCACAATGGCAATAACAGGAACCCACAGCCATGTCTGGAAGGTGTAGCTCATGACAAAAAGCAATATCAGCGACACCAGCAATATCACACTCCAAACACCGCGTCCCCATAGGGGCATCGCCTTGCGCCACTGCTCATAGCGTGCCCAGAGGATGCCCATGCCGAAGGGCACCATGCCGCCAATGAAGTTATAGCGCAGTCGATTGAGGGGCTCGCCCTCAGGGTCGCATACCATTTGAAGTATCCAGCAGACTGCCATCAGCGCTACGGTCCATCCGTAATGGCGGCGATAGAGCAGGAAACGATAGACGATATAGAGTTCTATCATCAGTCCGAAGAACCAATAGATGCCGGGCCAGATGATTTTATCGGGTGTGGGCAACACATTGATATACATCACCAACTGTGCCACTACATGATTCCAATGGAAGTGGAAACGCCCCGGAGTGACGGCATCGACCATGAGAAAGATGGTGAAACCCACGATGAGCATGCGCAAGAGTTTGAGATAATGGTAGCGCACAAACGACAAGCGGCGATCCAATGAATCGGCAGGGGCACTGCCACGCTCGTATTTCATCACCAGTCCGAAACCGCTGAGAAAGAGGAATACGGGTACACCGTAATGGCCAAAATACGAGAGCAGATGGGCAGGAAGCAGACTGTCGGGACTGGATAGCGCTTGCATCAGGCGGTCATTATTAGAGGTGAAAAACTGATACTCATTCTCCTTGACTATCGATCCCACGAAGTGACAATAGTTATGGAGCACGATGGCGATGATGGCGAGACCGCGCAAGGCGGCGCATTCGGTGCGCGTAAGGAGCGTAGGAGTGGTTTTCATCAGCGTGATGTCTTGTTCAGATGGTTATAATCGGTGGTCATCTTCAGCACTCGTGGCCGTTGGGTGTTATACTCGGCATTGAGCACATCATAGTTTTTACGATAGTAATTGGAGTGGATGCCACCAAGGAAAAGCAACGTATGGGGCAGCGCATCGGTCATCAGCGGACGGTGGCGATACTCCTGTATGGCTTTCCATCCGTAGGGATGGGTCATGCGGTATTCATCGGAAGCCCATATCCAGAAAGGTATCTCAAATTCCTCGCGTGCCAACCGATAGTCGATATCGGCAGAATGCATGCGACCATAGAAGGGAAGACTGCCGTTGAAGCACTCCTCACCATGGTCGGGCACATAGATGACGATGGCATTTTCGTTTTCAAAGCGACGGATAATCTGATCGACCACAGAGTCGTTGTAGAGCACAGCATTATCATAGTCGGCATTGATCTGCTGACGTTGTGGCGACAAGTCTGTGCGGTTATAGTCGGCAGGAGTAAACTTCCGACGGGTTTTCATCGGGAAGCGCGCACGGTAATCGACGTGCTGGCCCATGAGATGGAAGATGGTGAGCTGGTGGGGATAGCGTTTCTTTGCCACCATGCGGTCGTAGTCTTCAAGCAATCCTTCGTCGTAGCGATGGAGTTTGGAGTTGCGCTCGTCGAAGAGTGCACGGCTCAGCGTGGGATTGTTTAAGAAGAAGCCGCCACTGAAGTCATATACTTCTTCACCCGATTTGGGTAGGAATTGATTGGTAAGGAACTTCACGTGATAGCCAGCTTTGCGGAAAACCTGCGGAAAGAGCGGACTGTCGCACCACTCTCCATCGTCGCCAATACAGTGAAGTGAGAACATGTGCTTGAAAACAAAGCTTGTCAAGTTCCATGGAGCTACCACATCGGTGAACGCCACAAGGGTGCTATCCTGCATGCGCTGTAGCTGTCGGGGGGTAGTGGGCCGCTGGTAGCCATAGAGTTGAGAGCGATGACGGTTGTAACTCTCGCCGATGATGAGTACGATCTGCGGACTACGGAAGTCGCAACTCTCTACGCTGACATGCTCGGAAGTGGCAAGAAGACGATCCACCTGCTTCGCTGCCAATCGGTTGGCATAGAGACTAAACATCAAACGGTAGATGGGGAGATAGAGATTGGCACACCCCTTTTGGGTCAGTTCGTGTTCCACCTCTCCCAGATTGTGCTTGCTCATCAGGCGTACCGTGGCACACTTATTGTCCCAACAACGGGAAGCGCAATGGATGAAAAAGGCAAAGGCAGCGATTCCTGCCAGTGCACTGAGCGTCCATACCACCGGGGGAGCGAGTCGTGGACCAACCATTTTATTGCTCCGCAACTGTTGTGCCACCATATTCCATGCCAGATGGAGCAGCGCGATAAGCAGTATGAGTCCTGTTTTAGAGGTGATGAGATCCCATCCGACATAAGATTGCAGAAACTCGCCGGCTTCGCGTCCGGTGGTTTCGAAGAAGAGCATCAGCATAGTGGGGGTCAAAGTGGATTCGAAATGCACATAGCAGAACATGTCGATGAGTGCCACCGCATAGAATATGAAAGCCAGAACGGCACGGATGACACGGCGCACTTTACGCGGGATTACCGCCAGGATGGCACACAACAGATAGAGATCGAAAAACAATTCGACAGCCGACAACTCGTAGGGAACGGCACCGCGCAGGTGCAGTCGTATTTCTGTCTGTGTGCAGCAATATCCTAATGCATACATGAAGACAAAGAAGGAGGCATTGGATCGGATAGGCCTCCAAAGCATGCTGATGATTCGCAACAATTTCTCCATGATGATAATTTACTTATTTTTAGTTATCTTTTATTGATGATAGAATCGTTCTACGTCGGCAATAATACTATCGGGCACCATTCCAATGATGCTTTCGCCTCGTTGTATGCGGGCTCTGATAGCGGTGCTCGACACGTCAAGGAGCGGTGCATTTACCACGGTGAGGTGACAACAGGTATGGTCATCGTCGGCAGGAACCATCGTACTTCCGGGGCGTGGATAAACGATGATGGGGTATTTCCTACGGATGTCGTCAGCGCGATACCAGCGATTGAAGAGATCCCAATTATCGCCTCCGATGATGAGCGAAAACACATGGTCGGGAAAATCGGCGGTCAATGCCTCGAGAAGATTCCAAGTATAGGACGGTCGTGGCATGTGCATTTCGTAGTCGCTGACGTTGATATGAGGGTGACCCTGAAGGGCTTTCTCAGCCAATGCCAGTCGCTTCTGGTCATCAAGCAAGTCGTTTTGCTGCTTCAGGGGGTTGTGGGGTGACACCATCAGCCATATCTCATCGAGGCTGGTGTGGCGGAGAATCTCTTCCGCGAGTGCCACATGTCCACAGTGGATAGGGTTGAACGACCCTCCAAAGATGCCGATATGCTTCATCCGAGGAAGTCTTTGAGCAGTCGGAGTGCCTCTTGTTTGGCTGTTTCGAGGTCGTCGTTGACCACGATATGGTCAAATTTCGGGGCGAAGGTCAATTCGTATTCTGCCTTATCCAAACGCTGTTGGATGGCTTCGGGAGTATCGGTGGCGCGTCCTTCAAGGCGGCGGCGCAGTTCTTCTACCGATGGGGGTTGGATGAAAAGGCTCATGGCTTCATCGCCATAATACTTCTTGATGTTTACTCCACCCTTCACATCGACGTCGAAGACGACATTCTGGCCAGCTTCACGCTGGCGTTCCACCTGTGCTTTGAGTGTTCCATAGAAGCGGTCGGTATAGACCTCTTCATATTCAAGAAACTCGCCATTGGCTATTTTCTGACGGAATTCGTCGGGTTGCAGAAAGAAATAATCCACTCCATCCTGCTCTGTTCCGCGTGGTTGGCGACTGGTGCAGGATACGGAGAAATAGAGCTTCAGCTCTGGATGTTGCTCCATCAGCCAACGCACGATAGTCGATTTGCCGCTGCCGGATGGGGCTGAAACGATGATGAGCTTTCCTTTCATAGGCGATTTAGAGTGCGTTGAGCACTTGTTCTTTGATTTGTTCCAATTCGTCTTTCATCTTCACCACAATGTTCTGCATCTCTGCCTGATTGCTTTTCGAACCGGTGGTATTGATTTCGCGACCCATCTCTTGGGCGATAAAGCCGAGCTTTTTACCCTGTCCGGCATGGTCTGCCATGGTTTCGCGGAAATATTTCAGATGGTTTGCCAAGCGCTGTTTCTCTTCGCTGATATCCAGTTTCTCGATATAGTAGATGAGTTCTTGTTCCAAACGGTTCTTGTCGTATTCGGCAGAAGGTATCTGTTTGAGTCCATCTACAATGCGAGTACGAATCTTCTCCACACGACTTTTCTCGTAGGGTTCGATGCTTTGGAGCAGTGCTTCGATATTGTCGATCTTCTCAGCAAACTTCTTTTGCAGAGCTGCACCTTCCTGAATACGGAAGTCAACAAGGTTTTTGATGGCCTGCTCGACTGCTTGTCGTGCCATTTCCCACTCTTCATCGGTCAGTGTTTCCACTTCTGTCTTTGCCATAACATCGGGCATGCGGGTCAGTGTCTGCAACCAATCCACCTGCTGTCCGATAGCATTAGCCTCAACAAAAGAGCGCAACTGATCGTAATAGTTCTGCATCAATGCGGTGTTGATGGTAGTGGCATCAACTATGACATCCTTTTCTACCCAGAGTGACATTTCCACTTTTCCGCGCAGCAAATGCTTTGCTATGAGTTGGCGCACCTCCATTTCTTTCTCACGATAGAGTGGTGCTATACGAGTGGTTAGGTCAAGTTGCTTGGAATTGAGCGACTTGATTTCCACATTAATCTTCTTTTCTTTGAATGCTACTACGGCTTTACCATAGCCTGTCATTGACTGTATCATGCTGTCGTTATCGTTTTTTCGAGCAATTGTTATCTGTTGCTACACTCTTGTTTACCTAATATTATTCTTATAGTACAAATCTCTTTCTCTATAATATTAGGTGCAAAGGTAGTGCAAACCGAGCGAAATGCAAAAGAAAAACTCGTTTTTCTTTTCATTTCCGAGGTGCAGCCTACCTTGGACCGCAGGTCAAAGGTACGATTAAGTGAGCGAAATGCAAAAGAAAAACTCGTTTTTCTTTTCATTTCCGAACGTGAGTAACTTGGACGCATCGCGTCAGAGGTACGATTAAGTGAGCGAAATACAAAGGAAATTTATTATTTTCTTTGGATTTCAGAAGTTCCAACAAAGTATGCACATCGTAATTACCGAATATATACTACGTTTTAGTCCGATGCAGAGAGTTATGGTTCTTTGCCTCGGACTAATAGGTATTATCGCCTTATACCATACGGTTTTGCATCACAAAACCCATTGGTAGGCTCCACTAAAGAAACGGCAAAAGGGATTAATCATACATTTTTCTTTGAAAGCCACCTGTTGCAGATTCCTCATATTCATGACCGTCATTCCCTGTATAGGTATTCATACCTGTTTTACGAACTCTGACAGAATGACCATATTGATCGCTGATTGATATCTCATCATCATCATCTGATTTTCTTTTTGATGATTTTGTAGAGCCTCTATCTGAGAAGAATATCAACGGTATAATAACCAAAACGAATATGGACGCTATCATTGTCAAGTATAGCATCTCAACAATAGCTGCTCTGAAACTACCGAGTTGCTTTGTTCGCAAGAGAAGTAAAAGGACTTGATATACCAAGAGTGCCCCTACCATGATATCCAGATTAGAGGTAAAGTAATAGGTGATACCACATACTGTGGCAGCTATAAGTGGGCGAAAACACTTTGCTCCTATATCTGCAACATCCATATCAGCCATCTTATCGAACATGCCTGGGACATCTACACCAAAGAATGCAAACAGTATAAGTGCTAAGACACAGAGTGCTAACCATGGAACAATAAATGAGGATAGACTGCTGAATACTACAGATGGCAAAGTTACTTTTTCTGCACTTTTATTATTCTCTTTAGGTACAACAACTCTTTCGGGGACGTCGGTTGCATCACCAACAGCTTCTTCATTTGCTGTTGTTGCTTGCTGTTGAGGGGTTTCCTGTATTGTATGATGCACGATCGCTCTCGCTCTTCTTAACCTCTATGACTGCTTCACGCTGTGCTGGCTCAGTTTTCTTTGCAGGTTCTTGTTTCAACAATTTGCAGCAATACTCAGCGACATAAGCTGTTTTTCCATGATATTCGAAACGAATCATATCGCCATCCATACCCGTTTCGGTGATTTCATAGCCTCGATGTATCATACCGAGTTTATTCAGGTATTGGGGAGAATCCCACACTGTAAGGTCTTCGTCGGTTACAACCCAACGGCGTTGCGCATCAATACAGACTACTGAGATGTAAGACAAAAGGATAAATAGAATTGTGCGTTTCAACATAAAGATATTTATTGTTTGGGGATTATATAATCAACAAATATCATATCCATATTAGTATTCGGTCTTATCTGTCTTCTCGCGCCACATCTCAAAGGCTCGTTTAGCTTCGTGTTGCATCACTATTTCACTGGGTTTCTTACGATATTCAGGTTTCAGTTCGAGTTCTTGGTAGATGAAATCGTCGTCGAAACCAATGTCGGCAGCATCTTTTCTGTCATTCGCATAATAGATTTTGTCGAGGTGTGCCCAATAGATAGCACCCAAACACATAGGGCATGGCTCGCATGAGGTATAGATTTCACACCCTGCCAAATCGTATGTTCCCAACACTTTTGTTGCTTTACGAATAGCACTAACCTCTGCGTGTGCAGTCGGGTCAAGGTCTATTGTGACGCAATTGGATGCTTCTGCCACAATCGCTCCATCTTTCACAATGACAGCACCAAATGGTCCACCACCATTCTTCACACTATTTTCCGATAGTTCAATGGCTCTTGCCATAAAGTCGTTCTTATTCATATTCTATTTCTTTCTTTTTTGCCACAAAGATACGATTTAGTGAGAGAAGAACAAAGAAAAACTCGTTTTTTTTATTTGTTCTTCCGAACGTGAGTATCGAAGAGACGTAGTCTCAAAGATAGTGCAAACCGAGAGAAATACAAAGAGAAACGTAGTTTTTCTTTTATTTCCGAGGTGCAGCCTATCGAAGAGGCATTGCCTCAAAGATAGTGCAAACCGCCTTCTGCTTCCACACCCATAGACGATTTTTCTCTAAAAAATAGAATGGAATTATAGAAAAACTTGTAATTTTGTAGCAAAATAAGAAGATATGAAAGTTCTGATAGTCAACACAAGCGAACGAACAGGTGGTGCTGCAGTGGCAGCTAAGCGTCTATTGGAGGCTCTAAACGGCAATGGTGTGAAAGCAAAAATGCTGGTAGGCACTAAAGAAAGTGATCATATCAGCGTAGCACAAATACCTCATCAAAAACGGCTACACTGGAATTTTCTATGGGAACGCCTGTGCATTTGGGTGCGCCTACGCTTTCAGCGCCGCCATCTCTTTGAAGTGGATATGGCAAATGCTGGTTGCGACATCACCAAACTGCCCGAATTTCGAGAAGCTGACATCATTCATCTCCACTGGATCAACCAAGGCACGCTATCGCTCAACGGCATCCGACGCATCCTGGAGAGTGGCAAACCGGTGGTGTGGACCATGCACGATATATGGCCTGCAACAGCTATCTGCCATCTTACACTCGGATGTGAACGGTTCAAAACCGCTTGTCAATACTGTCGGTTGCTGCCCGGTGGCGGTTCTGCCAACGACCTATCATCGTTGATATGGCGTCGCAAACAACACATGCTCGAGGGACGACACATCAGTTTCGTTGCTTGTAGCCAGTGGTTGGCAGGTGAGGCTCGACAGAGCGCACTGCTGAAAGGACAGACTGTCAGCGCTATCCCCAACCCTATCAGCACGTATATTTATCGACCAGGAGACAAAACGGTTGCACGCCAACGCCTATCATTGCCTATCGATGACCGTATCATTCTATTTGTATCACAGCGCGCTACCAATCCCAACAAAGGTATGCAGTATCTGACGGAAGCCTGCCAACTATTAGCAAAGCACTACCCCGACATGGTGGAACATACCGCAGTGGCTATCCTCGGCGGTCATGCCGAAGATGTAGTGGCGCAGTTGCCGTTCCGTTCCTACCCACTGGGCTATATCAGCAACGAGCAACGCATCGTCAGTGTCTATCAGGCTGCCGACGTCTTTGTGTTGCCTTCACTCTCGGAGAATCTTCCCAACACTATCATGGAGGCTATGGCATGTGGGTTGCCCAGCGTAGGATTCCGCATCGGAGGTATTCCCGAAGAGATTGACCATCAGCAGAATGGCTATGTAGCAGACTATTGCAGTGGTGAAGACCTTGCCAATGGCATTCGCTGGGCACTATCGGAAGCCGATCCGACTGCCGTTGGCAAAGCGTGTCTCGACAAGGTGACACGCTGCTATTCACACCAGCGTGTGGCACGACAGTATATTCAGGTTTATGAAAACGCTATGCGTCCGACCACAGCCAAACAATAATTTCCACTATTATTCATGCAACAGACCATTACCATCAGCGTCATCACCATCACCTACAACGCTGCTACGGTGTTGCAACGCACCCTCGACAGTGTGGCGCATCAGACATATCAGCATATCGAGCACCTTATTATAGACGGTGCATCGAAAGACGATACACTCGCCATAGCGCATCGCTATGCCGAGGGCAAGAATTATCCCGTAGTCATCCAGTCGGAACCCGACAAGGGTATCTATGACGCCATGAACAAAGGAATGGCGAAGGCAACGGGCGATTATCTGGTATTTCTCAATGCTGGCGACGTGTTTCATGCCGACGACACCCTACAGACTGTTTGTCAGACGATAGCCCTACAGACAGCCGGCAACACCTCTGCCCCACTGCCTGCAGTGGTCTATGGAGATACAGCAATAGTGGATGAGCAAGGCCATTTCCTACGATTACGAAGACTTCGCCCACCCCACCAACTCTCTTGGCGATCGTTCCGATGGGGCATGTTGGTATGTCACCAGTCGTTTTATGCCCGCACGGATGTGGCGCAACAGCATCATTACAATCTGCAGTACCGCCACTCTGCCGATGTAGATTGGTGTATCCGACTGATGAAAGATGCGGAGAAGCGACATCTACCTATTGTCAACAGCCATCAAATTCTATCCGACTTTATGGATGGCGGCAATACCACACAACATCACCGTGCCTCGCTCCGTGAGCGTTTCACAGTCATGCGCAACCATTATGGATTTGTTTCCACACTGCTGTGCCATCTTTGGTTTGTAATAAGAGCAGTGATAAAGAAATAAAAAGATCTGCCTACAGATAGTTGAAAGGGATTGCCAAAACAATCGCCACTACTTTTCTATCAGCGCCACGGCATAGGCAGAGATACCCTCCTCACGACCAGTAAATCCTAAACGTTCGGTAGTGGTGGCCTTGATAGAAATATTATCGGGATCGGTACCGATAACATCTGCCATACATTGTTGCATGGCAGGAATATGCGGATTCATCTTCGGACGCTGGGCACAGATAGTGGCATCGATGTTTACCAACCGATACCCTTTGGTGGCAATCAGTTCAATAGTCTTGCGGAGGATAATCTTGCTATCCATTCCCTCAGTTTCGCTGCTGGTATCTGGAAAATGAAAACCGATGTCGCGCATATTGGCTGCACCCAATATAGCATCGCAGATGGCATGTATCAGCACATCAGCATCGCTATGTCCCAACAGTCCCATGGTGTGTTCTATCTTGATGCCGCCCATCCAAAGGTCGCGTCCGCTGACCAACTGATGAACATCATATCCCATTCCTACTCGTATCATAGTTGTTTGTCTGTATTATATTTGGTGTAGATTTATCGTTTGAAGAGGTCCTTGATACCGTCCATATCAAATGCCAGTGTGAAGCGCAAGGTCTGGTCGAGCGGATTGCTTTTGGCTGTGGCAATGACATATCCCACATCGAGCGAAAAGACATTCATGCGAAAACCGCCTCCCACAGTGAAATATTTCAAGTTGCCTTTGTTCTCACTCTGATGGTGATAGCCTGCACGCAGTGTGAACTGATCATGGTAAACATACTCAGCACCGACACTCCACTGTATCTCTTGCAACTCCTCTTTCAGTCCGCCAGGTGCATCATGGAAGCTCTTGAAGATGCCGGAAATGGCACTCACATTGTTGTATTCATCGATGACACGCTGTTCATACTCCTCTTTGCTCTCGCCTTCGTTTTGTTTGGGCACCGTCGGTACCAATAGTTTATTGGCATCGGCAGCTATGGTAAAGCGGTTATACTCATCGACAGGCACCATCAGCGAAGCGCCCAGACGCATATTGGCAGGTAGGAAGTTGGATCGTTCATCGCCGAAATAGGTAATCTTACTACCGATATTGGAGATGTTCAGACCCAGTCCCAACTGACATTCGCGCTGTCCGATATTGATGTAGTTGTTATAGTAGCATGCCAAATCGGCTGCCACTGCCGATGCTGGCGAAGCGTCTTCGCTATAGTCGTAACGCAGATCACTATAGAGCCAACGTATGGCGGCAGCAATAGAAAAGCGTTCGCTGAGCATGAGCGAATATGCCACATCGAGCGACATCTCATAGGGTTTCACCGTCATGGCATCGTCACCAGTGCCGGTATAAACTTCACCTAAGGAGAAATAGCGCAGCGAACCAGATATAGCAGAATAGTCGCCGATGCGATAGTAACCTGACAGATATGCCAAATCGATATCGTTGACCAACTGTCGGAGCCATGGCGTATAGTTGAGTGCTATGCCTGCCCTACTGATACAGAAGGGATATTTAGCGGGATTCCAGTATTGTGAGTTGACATCAGGATCGGTGGCAGCACCCACATCGCCCATACCTGCCGCACGGGCATCGGGTGCAATGGTCTGTGATATGACGGCATGGTCTATGGGGTTGAACTGACTTTTTCCGTCTTGCGCCCAACCGTTTGCTGCCGTTGCCATCAACATGGCTATAAGGAGAATCTTTACTTTGTTCATCATCAATATAACGTAGCCATGCGTTATTTATTGCTCAACACTATCAGTTTCTTGGTTTTCGACACCTGTTGTCCTCCCGTACTACCCAAGCGCACCCGATAGAGATAGACTCCGGTAGAAAGGCGATGCCCGTTACTGGCAGACAAATCCCAGTCGATGGTAAGACTTCGGTCTGATGGTGTTGCCTGTTGGCGATGCTGCCAAAGCATGCGCCCTGCCATGTCAAATACCTCAATACTGATGTCGAGCGCTGTACCCACGCGGTCGTGAATGATACGGAAACCGGTAGTGGTAGTGGCAGGATTGCGTGTGGTTTCCACTTCGAACACTCCAGGAGCAAGGCCTTCTACCACACGGAAGTTGAGTTCGCGGGTGGTGACATTGTTTTGCATATCCCAAGCGCGGAACATCAAATGGTGGTCGCCCGCTGTCAACTGGGGAATGCTAAAGCCTACCATGCCACGGGTGTGGCTACCGAAATCATAAGCGAAATAATCGTTGAGGTTGTAAGTCTGTGTGGTTTGTCCGTCAATCACCAAGGTCAGGTTGTGGCCCAAACCATTGCCTGCGGCATTGATACCGCTGGCATCTTCCAGTTCGGCTATGAAATAAGGAGTGGGATTGACGCGCCCTCCATCCACAAAGTCGCTACTATTGAGATAGCAATATACTTCGGGGCCCTCGTTATCATCGGTATTGGCATCGGTTCCGCCCAGAGTAAAACGGGTGCAATGTCCATTGGCAGTCTGCGTGCGGTCGGTATTCACCGCATAGACATGCAGGAGTCCTATGGCATCGGAATAGCTGATGTCACGTGGCACGGTGAAGGAAAACGAGAACACACCCTGCCGGATGCTATCACTTCCAGTAAACAAAGTATGGGTGTGGTCGGTATATACAAAGACTTTCTGTGCCTGTGACGAATCGTTTCGTCGGCACACCACCGTCTCTGCAGCATCACATACCGTGGCGGTAATCTGTCCATTGAAAGCAGGATCAGCCCCCTCCCCCTGCTGCACATGCCCACAAACCTTGACTGTAGTACCGGCAGAGAGTGGTATCGGACGGTCGGTATCTGTCAAAGCCACACCGTTGATGCTATCGATAAGCACCTTTCTGACGGGGAGCGACAAGCGCAAAGCAGGATCGCCAAGTAGGAGAAACTGTAGTTTGTTGGCGGTAAGGTCGCCTCCGGTAGTTATCAATTCGTTCTTTGCTCGGCGCACAGCCTCACCAATAGGCATGGGGCGCCCATCGGAAATATTGAGCAAATGACGCATGAAGGTCTGGTTCATCAGGCGGTTATACGACTGGAAGACGGTGCGCGTGGTACCGTAAAAGGCAATGGCGCCACCATGTGGATTAAGCAGTGCGGTTTCACCGATATTCTCTGTCTGTCCGTCGAAGGGCATCATATCACAAGTGGCAGCAACCCAAAGGGGCAGATGACTGGAAACGGCATTGGCGAAATCTGTAACATCCACCACCTTCTCATGGGATAGGCTTGTTGCAGCGCCATGACCGGAATAGTTCATGACGAGTGCTCCGGTATTCATCAGTTGACGTATCTGCCGTGTCACATCGGGATAACTGTTAGATGTGGCAGACGATGTGCGCTGATAGGCATCCCAAAGAATGCGCCTCACTTGGACAGAAGGCTGTTGGTGTTCGACTTGTTTCGCCACATCATCGGCATCTTCCATGTGCTGGTTTTCGTTGCCGTCGTCGCCCATCACGACAATAAGATTCTGCCAACTGCCCACATCGCGATTGTCTGCATAGGCAATAATCTTATCCACTACCGCCTCCGCCTGACTCACAGTACGCACGGGCAGGCGGCCTACAGCCACATCACTCTTGTCGCTACCCAAGAGATTGGCACCTTCGCCATCGTCAAGGAGCGTAAAATAGTCGTCGCAGACATAGCTGCCGGTACGGCTATAGGAGTTATCGCTCTCATAACAGAGTAGGAACTGATCAGGCTGATACCCTCGCCAAGTGGTGGTAAGCATGCGATTATCCCATGCTCCATCCCCCATCAGCAACAGAAAGCGCGGTTGGTCAGCCTCTGTTGTGGCGCGGTCGTAGAGCATTTTAAGATAGCGGCGGTAGGCATTGGCATCGGGTGTGCCACTACTGAACTCGTTGTAAAGTTGGTCGGCCGCAACGATGCGCACGCGAAGGGTATCGTGGGTTTCGTGCCAATCAGCCAACCGTTGGGCTTGTTCCTGCATCTTACGGTCGGCAGGAATGATGATAATCATATCGGCAGGACCGTCGGCATGGAGGTTCTGATTATTGACCAGTCCCACAATGTCTGGTGCAGGAAATGTTGCGGAAGCGAGATTGGGTGTAGCCTCCGGTGTAGCATGATAGAGCGAGATATGATCGAGACGCACCACAGCCTGAGCATTGACGGGCGTGAGCGTCACTTTATTGTTGGCTGCAAGCAGTTCGGTCACGGGAAAAGTTGCCGTGGCAGTACGCATCTCATCGTATTCGCCACGCGATACCACCGCCAGTTGTCCCACGTTCTGCCCATTGACTCCCACCATCACAGCAGTGGCTTGGTCGGCAGAGAGCGTCACAGTCAGAGATCCGGTATCGTGGTCTTGTGCACCTTGCAACGTAATGCTACGAGGATTGGCAGCTGTGATACGCGTGGCATCATAGAGATTTCTGCCACCTTGATACCATGCATAGTCATCAACCTCATAGAGCGTATGCGTGCGGTCTGCATGCGATTGCCAGTTGGTCAAAAAGGCTTCTGTATCGATTGTAAGTGGATTGTCGCCCTCAGTCAAGAAATAACAACCGTAATTGGCATAGGGATTACGGATGCGCTGATGGTTGCTGTCCCACGTCACAGGGCCTGTTGCCATCAACAGACAACGCCCATCGGAAAGGCGACAGGTTGCCACTTCATGCAAATCGTCGGTGGTTTGCAGATAGTCTGCCGTCAGCCATTCAGGCTGCAAGGCACCACCATAGCCATAGACTTTAACACGCGAGGGATCTGCAAATCCTGCATTTCGCAGCAGTTTGTCGGTCAACTGATAGATACCTGAGGCAGGCACGCTGATTTTCACCCATCTCCCTTCTGCCAATACCGAGTGGTCGGCATAGCGATTGACAGGTGCTGCGGCAGATTGTTGTGTGCGATTGCGTACTGGTTTGGCTTTGGCATCGATGCGAAGCACAAAGCTCACGAGTTTCTGGTGCTTACGTCCGCGCTTCACCAACGGTACGAAAGAAACTTCAAGGCTTCCTTTTTTACGTGCGACGCTGAGTTGTTGGGACATGCGTGGAATACGCGGCAACGATGCGTCTGTAATTTTCTGCAGGCGCTGCACATCGGCATTACCCATCGGGATGAATTCGGGATAGTCGAGACTTACTGTATATACGGAGTCGAGGTATGCGCCACAGAGTGGAATGGAATAGCTTACGCGTGGCAATACAGAGTCGATCCTGACCTCAGAAGCCGTCAGGTTGATGGTGCGTTGTGCGCGACAAGGTGTCAGCAACACGAGCAACACGATAAGACTCAGCCATGCGTGTTTCATCTACTTACAGTTGAACTCCAATACTTTTCGTTCTTCTATCCATCCTTCCAAATGGTCGTCGATATGCACGGGTCCCACTCCAACAGGTGTGCCGGTATAGAGCAGGTCGCCAGTTTTCAGTGTGAAATATTGTGAGATATAGGCAATGAGTTCGTCAACACGATAGATCATATCGCTTGAACAGCCTTCCTGCACCGTCTTGCCATTGATGTCGAGATGGAAATGGAGTGCCTGGATGTCGCGAAACTTCTCCACATCGACCCAGTCGCCAATAACCGCCGAGCCGTCGAAGCCTTTGCAGAGTTCCCAGGGTAATCCTTTCTCGCGTGCTTCGCGCTGCAGATCACGGGCTGTAAAATCGATTCCCACGGTCACGGCATCATAGTATCTGTGAGCGAAGCGTTCTGGAATACTCTTTCCCAATCGGCAGATGCGCACCACCAATTCTGTTTCATAGTCCACCTGACTGCTCCAGTCAGGAATAAAGAAAGGCTTGTGGTCTTTCAACAAAGCCGAATCAGCCTTGGTAAATATCACAGGCTTTTCTGGTTTATATGCCTTTCCGTCCAGTTCTTCGGTATGCTGGAGGTAGTTCATGCCAACGGCGAATATCTTCATAGTGTATGCTTATTATAGATAATGTGTATGTTGATTGCTTATCGTTGCAAAATTAAATAAAAATATCGAGAACTAAGACATTTCCATCAAAAGTATGATGTTTTGTGGCAAATTGACCATCTGTAATGCAGATTTGTAACATCGCGACTGTTCTTTCTCTGACTTGTAACAGTATTGTTACACGACTTTATCAAGATGTTCAAACACTCGTAACACGTTTGACACATCGTCCCACTACCTTTGCACTCGCATTTCACCCACCATGAATGGGTTTGAGATTCGGGTGCTTTAATAGCATATATCGGTATTTCGGAACACTACTTAGATGAGGATAAAATCAATTTTAAAAGAGAAATAAAATGAGAAACAATGTAATGAGAGCATGCGGCAATAGAGTTGCCATGATGCTGATGGCTGTCTGTCTGATGCTTGCCAACGTGCAGGCGCAAGCACAAAATGCCACAGAATGGGAGAAATTGAAAGGTGAAATCACACTTTATATGACCAACGACATGGGTCGGAATGGCTATTACGACCAAAAGCCGATTGCCGAACTGATGGGCGAAATGGCTGATGTGGTAGATCCGGAAGCAGTACTTGCCGTGGGCGATATCCATCATTTCAATGGAGTGGCATCATTGCAAGACCCACTTTGGATGACCAATTACGAGTTGATCTACTCCCATCCCGACCTCATGCTCGACTGGTTTCCTGTTTGCGGCAACCATGAATATCGGGGCAATACCGAGGCTTTCCTCAACTATGGCAAGGTGAGCCGCCGTTGGATGATGCCTGCCAAATACTACACAAAGGTGTTTTCACATAAGAATACCACCATACGCATCGTATTCCTCGACACCACACCCCTTATCGATTCTTATCGCAAGAATGCCGACACATACCCCGACGCGTGTAAGGAGGATATGCAAGCGCAACTCTCTTGGCTCGACGAAACGCTAAAGAATGCCCACGAAGACTGGGTCGTCGTGGTGGGTCACCACCCCATCTACGCCGAGACAGGCAAGAAGGAAACCGAGCGTCTTGATATGCAGAAGCGCCTGTTGCCTGTACTCCATAAATATAATAATGTGGCAATTTACGCCTGCGGACACATCCATAATTTCCAGCATATCGAGAAGAAAGGAGATGCTATCGACTATGTGGTCAACTCATCGTCGTCGTTGGCACGCCCAGTAAAACCTATCGACGGCACCGTATTTTGCAGTTCTGCCGATGGTTTTTCTGTCATCACAGCCGACAAGAATCAGCTCCGCATGTCGATGATTGACAAAGAGGGCAAAGTGATTCACACGATAGAAAAAAGCAAATAAAAGGAAGCAGAGAGAAGTATTCTACTGAGACATATATTGAGATGAAAAGATTTTTAATCAGTGCGGCATTGCTTGCCGCCGTGACAGCTACTATCCAAGCCCATACGCTGGATGGATCTGTCAAGGACAACAAAACGGGCGAACCGCTCATCGGAACTGTGATCCGAGTGAAAGAGTTGCCTGAAGTGACCACCACTACAGGCCTCGACGGAACTTTCACCCTGCATGAATTGCCCAACAAGGGAAAGTTCACCCTTATCGTTTCCTACATTGCCTACAAGACTCAGGAGATTGTGGTGGATGTTGCCAAGAAAGACAAACTCGACATTCCGATGACTGAAGATCAGAAGGAACTTGGCGAAGTGGTGGTGACGGGTCATCGCGAATATCGCTCCGACCGTAGTGCCGTAGAAACCGTAAAGGCGGCTGGCAATGTGATCAACGTGATTAGCCAGCAGAGCATCCAACTGTCTCCCGACGTCAATGTGGCCAGTGTGCTTCAGCGCGTATCGGGTGTCACGATGGAGCGCGATGCCTCGGGTGAGGCTTCTTATGCCATTCTCCGTGGCATGGACAAACGCTACAATTACACGCTTGTGAACGGGGTGAAGATTCCAAGTCCCGATGACAAGAACCGCTACATCCCGTTGAACATCTTCCCAAGCGACCTGATGGATCGCCTCGTAGTATCGAAGTCGTTGACTGCCGACATGGAAGGTGATGCTGCCGGTGGAGTGGTCGATATGGTCATGAAGGACGCTCCTTCACGTTTTCAGCTCCAAGCCAATGCTGCCATTGGAGCGAGCGATTACTTCTGGAAAGACGGCAGAGACTATCTCACAAGCAACCGTTCTGACTATACCCACAAGTCGCCTTACGAGGCTTTCGGTTCGGAATACAAGGCAAGCATGAGCGACTTTAAGAATGGTCCGATGCAACTAAAGAGTCACTCCGCTCCAAGTCCCAACTTCATTGGTGGCATCAGCATAGGCAATCGCTTCTGGAAAGACCGCTTGGGCGTGATAGTTGCAGGTAGCATACAAAACACCTTCCGGGGGACTGAGCGCACTTATAATTCTGTAAAGATGGCTTCGGGCGAACAGGCCATGTATATTTCCAAGCTGCAACACCGCTACTACAGCATCCACGATTTGAATACGGGTGTTCATGCCAAACTGGACCTGACTTTGCCTGGTCACAAGTTGGAATGGTATAATATGTATGTGCATACCAACTCCAAAGGTATCAGATACAGCAATGGCATCGGTACTGAATATATCGGCGAAAACAGTTATACGCAAGATGACGAGATGCGATCTACCTCTACCACGCAAAGCATTTTTGCCACCAATCTGAAGGGCACTCACCATCTCACCAAGGATTTCACCATCGACTGGGCGGGAATTTTTTCTCAAGCCAAAGAGGAGGATCCCGATAGAACCTACGCCACACTGAGCAACACAGTGACTACCGACAACACAGAGGGGGATGCCGTTTCCGGCTCGATCTGGTCGCCCAACAAGACCATTAGCAAGACGTATCCAAAAAATGCGGAACGCCGATTCCAACACAACAGAGATACCGATTGGGCTGGATACATCAACCTCACTTACAACACCCGTTTCGGAAACGATATGGAAGCTATTTGGAAAACTGGCGGGCAGTATCGTCGCAAGGAACGCAGCAACAGATACTATTCCTACATCTTCAATCCTGCCGATACCGAACTGACGTTGGATGACAATAGTCTGGAGCAGTTTGGCCATATCGAATGGACATGCAGAACTCCATACTCGCAAGCCTCACAACTCAACTACGACTCTAAGGAACATATCGGTGGAGCCTATGCCATGGTGACCATGAAGAGTCAATTGGGCGAGGTGAATGTTGGTTTCCGCGCAGAACACACCAACCAGATATACACCATGCTGCAACACTTCCGCAACATGGGACAGGTGGGAGAACAGAGCTACTGGGACTATCTGCCCTCTGCCAATATCAAGTGGACACCTACACAAAAGATGAATGTGCGTCTATCCTACTATCGTTCCATCAACCGACCTGGATTCTACGAGATTGTGCCTTATCAGATTCAGGGCGAGGAATATCAGGAGAAGGGTAATCCTAATCTGAAGCGAGCACGCATCGACAATATCGACTTGCGATGGGAGTGGTTTCCGTCAAAGAATGAGCAGATACTGGCTGGCGTATTCTATAAATACCTGAAGGATCCTATCGAACAGGTGTTTGTCACTTCCGACGGTAAGATTGGTGCGGGAACCGATGCCTACTATATGCCCGACAATTTGGGAAATGCCAAAAACATGGGTTTCGAAATCGACGTCATCAAGTATATCCGCCACTTTGGTATAAAGGCAAACTACACCTATACCTATTCGAGAATCACCACATCAAAGCGTGAATATCAAGAGGGCAGCGCGGAATATAAGACGGGAGTGACCCAGACCCGACCTCTGGTAAATCAGGCTCCACACACCGCCAACCTCTCTCTGCTGTATAAGGATACCGAACACGGATGGAATGGACAACTCGCGGCTTCGTTCACTGGCACCAAACTGGCATTGGTATCACCTTTCAAAGATGCCGACCAATGGGACAAAGCCATGTTTGGACTCGATCTTAGCGCCGAAAAACAATTCATGAACGGATTCTCTATCTTCTTCAAAGCCAACAATCTGCTCGATGCCAAACGAGAGAGATACCTCAAGACGGTGAACCCTGCCAACCTTGAATATGAGGGACAGCAGAGTGATAAGACCATCATAGGAACGTATAAATACGGCAGAACATTCCTTTTGGGAGTAAGATATAAACTATAAAAAACAAGAACAAATATGAAACAGATAAATACTTTCGCCTGCATGTTGATCATGGCAACGACAGTGTTCTCAACAGCATGCGAGAACGACAATATCAATCCATACGATTACGTAAACAACAACAATCAGGATAATAATAACCAAGGTTCTACCGATGCCATCAAAACATCGTTTGCCGAATACCCCATAGGGTCGCTGGTATGGACCAAAGACACTACGCTGACCGAGAGCATAGAAATTCCGGAAGGCACTTCGCTCTACATCGAACCGGGTGTGACTGTCACTTGCCAGGCTGAAGTGCAAGTGCCCATCGAAATCGTGGTATTGGGCAACCTCTACTGTATGGGTACTGCCGAGAAGCCCGTTGTGTTTACTTCAGACGACAAGAAACCTGAGGCATGGGGTGGTATCATCTGCGGATACAATTCGGAAGAAGTGGTGCTCAACCATGTAGAGATAGCCTACGCAGGAGCAACACCTACAGAAAACTCCATCTCGTTTCAAAGAAAACTCTTCAAAACTACTATCGATGGCGGTGTGCCTGCCTTCCATTTTTGCAATGTAAACGGTAAGTTTGTGATTGCAAACAGTTTCTTCCACGATGCCTACAACGACCTAACCTACTTTACTGGCGGCAATGCCGTCATTGTCAACAGCATCTTTGCTGATTGCGGAAACAAGACCGATGGTGGCGAAGCTATCAACGTGAAGGCTGGATGCAAATTTGATGTGGCTAACAATATCATCTACAATGCCTGCACCAATGCTTTCAAACTCTCAAATGCGGGTAACAGCGAGGTGATTCCTCTCACCGAAATGACCGTATATAACAATACGGTTGTAGATTGTGGATGGCGTCGCGCCAAAAACACAAAAGGCGGTTCGGTATGGGTCGAGAAGGCTGCAAAGCCCATTTTCGTCAACAATTTGATCTACGATTCACGCTTCGGACTGAAACAACCTAAGCAGGACGGTGCAGATATGGAGCACAGCCGACTCACTCCCAACTATTATTTCGCCTCAACAGAAACGGGTGTGAAACAAATGGAGAAAGGGGCTTCACTCGGCATTTGGTTTGATACCGACATCAAGAGCGGCGTTGCCGGACAACTCGACCCACTATTCGAAAATTTCAAACAAAGCAGTAACATGAATATCAATTGCGAATCAGATGATGTGGAAAAAGGTGCTCCACTCGCCTTCGACAAGGCATGGAACTTCGACGTGAAAGCCGAAAGTCCTGCACGCTCTGGCGGTGTTACCGATTTTGCTCGCCTTTTCCCCAACGGCATTCCTTTCTTTGGCATGAAAAAGGTAGTTTTCTTGGATAACAACAACGATCAGAACTACTACTTCACAGCTCCACTGCCAAGCGCCAGATTCGGAGCAACGATGTAATATCGGTTCGTTGAATATCGTGCCACCCATAACTATATGTTCATCCATACACTTCTTCGTGTGGGTTGACATATAGATATGGGTGGATTTCATATGCATTATTCACGCACGAAAAATAACTACGACACAATCTATTCGTAGGCATATAGGAATCGCTATTCTCTTGTTTTTGGATAGCCCTAACGATAGTTTCCACACAAACTGGTATCAATGTAAATGCTACACTTGTTTTTTTCAGCGTTTTTCTAACGCCTGACAAAAGTTTTGTCTAACGTTGGATAATGGTTGTGTCAAACGTTGGATAATAGTATTATCAAACGTTGGATAATAGTATTGTCAAACGTTGGATAATGGTTGTGTCCAACGTTGAAAAGAGTTATATCAAACGTTGGGTAAAAGTTATTTCAAACATTGCGAAAGAGTTGTGTCAAACGTTGGGTAAATGTAGTTTCCAGCGATAGGCAATCGATTCAAACACGTCAGACTACCAGGGAAAGAAAAATATAGTTGGTGGTCGATCGGTGGTCGAAGGGTGGTCGATTCCACAATATCGAACACCATATAAGTCTTTACTACTCAGAGACATAACCATCACGGGTGGTCGGTGGTCGAAAAAACAACACATCGCGCATGCGCATACGCGCGTGAACATCACGCGAAAGATGAGGGCAACAGGAATACTATGGCTATTATACCAAACCTTTCAAGAAATACCTGAGCATCAAGACTGCAAAAGGATACCTGAAGCGACTGATGTTGCCCAAAGGTGCAGAAGACGTAAAATTCTCACCGGAACTCTACAAACGCACAGTGGAATATCTGACCCACAACGATCCTAAGATGATCTATATCTATGGTGACCTTGACCCATGGGGCGCATCGGGCGTTGCCGGACTACCATTCACCAAAAACAAAACCAACTTGCATGTATATGTTTGCAAGGGTGGTTCACACCGCACACGAATTCTCTCATTCCCCGAACCCACCAGACAGGAAATCATCAACCTCATCAGTGGATGGCTGAAGGAATAGGCAACTGTTCAAAGATAAGAACCAATAAGTGATTCCAACAGGCGAAAGCATTTCAAAAGTAGGGAGTGGTGGCGGGATTCAGAAACGTAGTGCAGATAGGTTTGTAGAGGATTATTAACGAGCTACTTTGCTTGACCGATGTTATTATTGTAGGAAAGCTCCGTATAACGGCATATTTGTGATGTTCTTTTGTTGGCGGTATGGCAGCATAGAATAGCGTATGGCTGATATGTCAGGATGTTCCATAAGATAGTTGTGCAGCGAAGTGGCCTTTATGCTTGTTCCTCCCTTCACCTCTATAGGCAATAGGGCACCATTGCGTTGAACAAGGAAATCCATTTCCATACGAGATGTGTCAGAACTGTAATAGTAGATGGGATTGATGCCTGACGCAAGCAACTGTTGAAGAACATACTGTTCGGTGAACGCTCCTTTATACTCCGTAAACACGTTATCACCAAGCAACACATCCTTGGCTGCGGTATCTGCCATAGCCCCCATCAGTCCACAATCGCATAGATAAAGCTTGAATGCCGACAAGTCTTCATAAAACTTCAAGGGCAATTCCGGCTTTGTCACCTTTGTTATCTTATACACTAAACCAGTATCCACCAACCATTGTATGGCCAGTTCAAACTCCTTGGCTCTGCCACCCTTCTTCAATACACCATACACAAATTTCTTGTTCTCTTTAGAAAGTTGGCCCAATATCGACTGCCATACCATGTCTATGCGCGGCACCTCTTGCGTAGGAGCATGCTTGGAGAAGTCGCTGGCATAGTTGGAGAGAATTTCGTTCTGTATAGTGCGCACTTGGTTTAACAATCTGTTTTCCACATACGTCTTCACTACTTCAGGCATTCCACCCACGTAATAGTATTGTCGCAAATAGTCTTTCAGTTTCTCATGAAAGGCATTCATCAGCTCATAGTCCTTGCTATGCATAAGTTTTAATAGTTGATCTTCACCCATTGCCATAAGAAATTCCTCAAAATCCATAGGAAATAGTCGCATGGTCTGTACCTTGCCTACAGGAAAAGACACTCCTGTATGCAAGGCTACTCCTAACAACGAACCTGCAACTACAATATGATACTCTGGGGCATCTTCGCAGAAATACTTCAATGCTTCCAATGCTTGTGGAAATGCTTGCACCTCATCTAAGAATATAAGAGTCTTGCCGGGGATTATATCCACTCCGGTCAAAGCACTTAATCCTCTAATAATTCTTGCTGTGTCAAAGTCGCTTGAATATATTGCATGCAGACTCTCATTCCTATCACAACTGACGTAAACAAGATTATCAAACTCTTTTTGGCCGAATTCTTTTAGAATATAGGTTTTTCCACATTGTCTTACTCCATTTTATACCAATGGCTTACGACGCTCTTGGTTCTTCCAATCTACAAGCTGAGTATATATCTTTCTTTTCATAGATTTACACTTTTAGACACATAACAATGGCAATATCTTACACTTTCTGACACATAAAATCATCACAAAGATACACTTTTTGACACATACATCCAAATAAACATAGCAAAACAATTGGGTTATTATGTTTTTTTAAGCATAATATTTAAGCAAGCTTGCTATTCTGCATTCGATTTGCACTATCTTTGAGGCAATGCCTCTTCGATAGGCTACACCTCGGAAATAAAAGAAAAACTACGTTTCTCTTTGTATTTCTCTCGGTTTGCACTATCTTTGGACTTGAAGCCCCAAGATACTCACGTTCGGCAAAGCAGAAGAAAAAAATACTTTTTCTTTTGCTTTTCGCTCACTTAATCGTATCTCTGCAATCTCATTGCTTAGATAGGCTACACCTCGGAAGTACAAAGAAAAAAGTGTTTTTTCTTTGTACTTCTCTCGGTTTGCACTATCTTTGCACGGAAAATGGTTAGATACTGCATCATAACACTAATGGTCTGGCTATCACTTGCCAGCGGAAAGGCACAGACTACAGATGTGCGCTGCCTCGACTTTATGGGTGTGCCCATCGAGGGAGCGGTCGATTCGTTCCTTGTACGCATACAAGAGAAAAACTTCACACCATGGGGAGATTCGGGAGATGGCGAAGACTATTATTTCCGGGGAAACTTCTATGGCATACGTGCCAAACTGATGGTTAGTGCCGATAAAGACACCAAACGGGTTGAATCGATGTATTTCACCGTGGGACCCTATCGTACCAAAGAGATGATGAACCGCAATACGGCTTATTTCCTCCGCAAACTGTCGCAAGACTATGGCAACTATACCACACGAAACGGATCATACTATTTCTTCAACGACTATGGCAATGTGAAAGTATCTATCACTAAAAACAACGATGGGGCTTCGGATATCAATATCTTCTTCCAACCTACTACTCCTTTTTATAAAGATGCGGTACTGTTGGGACTGAAAGGCAATGTGCAAGAGGTGATGACCACCAATCCGGTGTCGGAGAATGCCATGGAGCGTTTCGCACGAGACGGCAAGATGGAGAATCCTGACATCATGGAGCGCATATATAATGAATATGGTTATCTGACAAAGGCGAAGATGCTGGAACGCAACGGCACAAGCAGCATCAGTTATGAGTATGATGACAGAAACAGACTGGTGCGCCGCACGCTGACCAACGAGAAAGCTGCCATCACCTATGTCAATGAGTATATCTACAACGAAAAGAACGAAATACTCAACGAGAGTCAAAAGGTTTATAATGAACAGAAGGAGTGTCTGATGTCGGTCAATATGCGCAATGAATATACCGCCCACGACGATGACGGCAACTGGACACGCAACCAACTCAACATCGTGTATTGGGAGAAAGATGCACAAAGCCAATCTACCAACGTGGTGCAGACACGCAAGATTCGCTATTGGGATGAATAACAATACAGGTGCAACACCCTCCTACTCCACATAAACTTCCACATACAACAATCCCACTCATTAGATGATGAAACGGGAACTTCATCAGGAAAAGTGTGGATTACCCTTGACTATTTATCAAAACAAAGTGTATAAAATATGAAAAAGACAATTATTTTAGCAGTAGCCGTTATTGCTGCAATGTTTGTTGTTTCATGCAATGGCAACAAGACAACAGGTCAGAAAACTGATACAGATAGCCTCAGCTGTGTAGAGAGTGATTCGCTGCAGGCTGATGGCATTGCTATCGAATCGATTGCGGGCACCTATGAGGGAACACTCCCCGCAGCAGATTGCCCAGGAATCAAGACTGTCTTGACACTCAACAGCGATAGCACTTACCAGTATGCTGCCGACTACATCGACCGCAAGGATGGACACGACGAGGCAAGTGGCATCTTCAAGGTATCAGCAAATCACGTGATTGAGATTATCCGCCCATCAAGTGGTGAGGCCTCTTACTACAAGGTTAAGGATGACAATAGCCTTATCATGACCGATTCGCTCGGCAACGAGCCTGAAGGAGAAATGGCTAAACACTATGTGCTGACAAAGAAAAACTAAACTTCAAGCAGAAAGCACTCACGCTATCATACGAAACGAGTCCACGGAAACCATGTTTCGTGGACTCGTTGTTTTTGTCTTCTTATTCAAGAATAATCAATATCAGGACATCTATACTTGCTTCCGATTCCATCCCACACACCATTTCAACATCTTTATCTATTATCTCAACCAGCAGAAATGAAAGAACCGAAAAAGAATGTGTTACACCGCATGACCATTACTACATATTTTATATGTATCTTTGCATCATCCTAAAACAATTAAACTAAAGACATGAAGATCAAACAAAAGATTGTATGGGTTGCTCTTGCTGCAATCAGCGCAACAACCGCTCAGGCACAGGGTTTGAAAGATGCCTACAAAGACTATTTCACTATTGGTGTGGCTGTCAATAAGCACAATATTGCACAGCCTGAACAAATCGCACTGATCAAGCGCGAATTTAACAGTGTGACTGCCGAGAATGATATGAAACCTGTATCGGTACACCCGAAAGAAGGTGTATGGAACTGGGGGGCTGCAGACAGTATTGCCAACTTCTGTCGACAGAATGGTATCAAACTGCGCGGACATTGTCTGGTTTGGCACAGCCAGTTCTCCGACTGGATGTTTACCGATAAAAAAGGTAAGGAAGTGAAAAAAGAGGTGTTCTACCAACGCTTGCGCGAACATATCCATACTGTGGTCAACAGATATAAGGACATTGTATATGCATGGGATGTGGTCAACGAAGCCATGAACGACAACAACATGATGCGCTTCCGTCCTGGACAGGAGCCTTCTCCCTATCGCCAAAGTCGTCTGTTCAAACTTTGTGGCGATGAATTTATTGCCAAAGCTTTTGAATATGCCCATGAGGCAGACCCCAACGCTCTGCTGTTCTATAACGACTACAACGCTGCAGACCCCAAGAAGTGCGAGCGAATATACAATATGGTGAAGAAGATGCAGGATGCCGGTGTACCAATCACTGGTATTGGTATGCAGGGGCACTACAACATCTATGGACCATCGGAAAAGGATATTGATGCTGCACTGACCAAATATTCTCAGTTGGTAAAACATATCCACATCACCGAACTCGACATCCGTACCAATGAGGAAATGGGTGGACAGTTGCAGTTCTCACGTGGTCAAGCCGTAGCACAGCCCGCATATATTGCTGCACTGCAGGAAGACCAGTATGCACGTGTGTTCCGCGTATTGCGCAAACACAAGGACGTGATTGACAACGTAACATTTTGGAATCTTTCTGACCGCGACTCCTGGCTTGGCGTGAATAACCATCCGTTGCTCTTTGATGCAAACTACAAAGCCAAGAAGGTATATAGCGTAGTAAAGGACTTCAATGTTGCACTCGACCAACATCAGCCTAAGGAAGACTTTGTACCCAGTTCAAAGAACCAGCCTGGACAACAGTATCCTATGGTCAACTCTGAGGGTTATGCCCGTTTCCGCATTGTAGCTCCAGATGCCAAATCTGTTATTGTAAGTCTCGGATTAGGTGGTCGTGGCGGTACAGTACTGCGCAAAGACAAGGACGGCGTATGGACTGGAACTACAGAAGGTCCTATGGATGAAGGTTTCCACTATTATCACCTGACCATTGATGGTGCTGTGGTAAACGACCCAGGTGCCAACAACTACTATGGTTCATGCCGTTGGGAGAGTGGTATTGAGATTCCTGCCCACGATCAAGCATTCTATGAGAACCGCATGAATGTGGCTCATGGTCATGTACAACAGGTATTGTTCCCCTCAAAAAGCACCAACACCGTGCGTCGCGCTTTTGTCTATACTCCACCGACGTATGGCAAAAACAAGAAAGAACGCTTCCCTGTACTCTATCTGCAACACGGATGGGGCGAGGACGAAACAGCTTGGAGCAACCAAGGTCATGCCAACCTTATAATGGACAACCTGATTGCAGAAGGTAAGTGCAAACCGTTTATCATTGTGATGACCTACGGCATGACCAACGATGTGCGCTTCGGACATATCAATAAGTTTGATGCCAAGGAGTTTGAAACCGTATTGGTGGATGAGCTCATTCCTTATATTGATGCCAATTTCCAGACCAAGGCTGACCGCAGCAATCGTGCAATGGCAGGATTGTCAATGGGTGGTTTTGAAACCAAACTCATCACCATGCGCCGCCCAGAGATGTTTGCATACTGGGGACTGCTGAGCGGTGGACAGTACGAACCTGCCGATCTGAAAGATAAGGGCGAGGTGAAACTGATCTTCCAAAGCTGTGGTAGCAAAGAGCGTCCCGAAGCCATCAACGCTTCAACAGCTCGCTTGAAAGAAGCTGGTTTCAACGCTGTGGGACATATCTCTGAGGGCACAGCCCACGAGTTTCTGTCATGGCGCCGTGCCCTGCACACTATGGCACCGCTGCTCTTCAAATAAAGCATATAGTCAAAAATACTATAATGAAAAAATCTATCTTATCATTACTTATGCTCTGCTGTGCCATCGTGATGATGGCACAGCCACAGAGCGCACCAGGCGGATTCAAAATGCCTGAAACCAATCCGCAGTACAAGGATTTGAACTATGCAGGCGATAGTTTGGAAGCTCACCGACTGGACATCTATCTACCTGCTACAGGTCATGAGAAGTATAAAGTGGTGATGGTAATATATGGTAGCGCATGGTTTGCCAACAACATGAAGGCCATGGGCTATCTATCAATCGGCAAACCTCTGGTGGATGCCGGCTTTGCCGTAGTAAGCATCAACCATCGTAGTAGCGGTGACGCAAAATTCCCTGCACAGATCAACGATGTGAAAGCCGCCATCCGCTATATTCGTGCCCATGCCGAGGACTATCATCTCGACACCTCGTTCATCGGCATCACAGGATATTCTTCTGGTGGTCATCTGTCATCGCTGGCTGGTGTAACCAACCACATGAAGACACACACCGTAGGTAAGACCACGGTAGATATCGAAGGCAATGTAGGGCATTATACAGACTATTCCAGTGAAGTGGATGCTATAGTGGATTGGTTTGGACCAGTCGATATGGCAACTATGGAACGCTGCGAGACTGTAAAAGATGCCAAATCACCAGAAGCCGCACTGATAGGTGGTGCGCCTGCCGATATGCCTGACATGATTTCACTCACCAGTCCTTACAGCTACGTCACACCAAACATTCCTCGTTTCCTCGTCATACATGGCAATTCCGACAGCGTAGTGCCTTACTGTCAGAGCGAGCGTTTTGCTGCGGCACTGAAGAAAAACGGACGGTTGGAAAAGTTCATCACCGTGGAAGGTGGCGAGCATGGTCCTGTGACATTCAACGAAAATACCTTCAACGAAATGGTGACGTTCTTCCAACAAGAGGCCAAAGCCAAGCAAGCACTCGCTAACCAAGAAGGACAGCCTTCACTCTGGAATATCCGCGGACAACATTATCCTAAGGTATTGGCCGACCATCGTGTGGTATTCCGCGTCAAGGCTCCTACTGCCAAACATGTGCAGATAGACCTTGGACGAAAATATGATATGTATAAAGACCGTGATGGCATATGGACTTGTGTGACTGATCCGCAGAGCGAAGGTTTCCACTACTATTTCCTCGTAATAGACGGAGTACGTGTGGCAGATCCGCAGAGTGAATCGTTCTATGGCTGTTCGATGATGACCAGCGGTGTAGAGATTCCCTATGATGACATCAAAGCTCCACGCTTTGCCCAACGTGATGTTGCTCGTGGCGACGTACACCGCAAACGATACTTCTCAAAGGTTGACAACAAATGGAAAACCATGTATATCTATACCCCTGCAGCCTACGATACCAATCCCAAAGCCACCTTTCCCGTGCTCTATCTGCAGCATGGTGGCGGTGAGGACGAACGCGGATGGAGCAACCAAGGACTGACAGATATCATTCTCGACAACTTGATTGCCGATGGCAAGGCTGTGCCAATGGTTGTAGTGATGATGGATGGCAACACCAGCGACTTTACTGCCGAATGGACACAAGAGGGGATTCCTTTCGTAGAGAAGAACTTCCGAGTGAAGAAAGGCATGAAGTATCGTGCCTTAGCCGGACTGTCAATGGGCGGAATACATACACTCAACGCCTTGGTGTCAAGTCCTGACCTGGTGAGCTATGCCGGTGTATTCAGTTCGGGATGGTTTAAAGAACGAGTACCTTGGGCATCGTTTATTGATACGGAGGCATGTTACAAAACGCTGAAAGAAAAGGTTGCCATTTACAATAAGAACCTCAAGAAACTTTGGCTGTCAATGGGCGGAGAAGAAGACATCGCCTATGAAAACTGCAAAGCCATGCGTGCACGCTTTGACGAAATGGGTTTGAAATACGACTACTACGAGTACCCAGGCGGTCACACTTGGCCTGTATGGCGCGAAAGCATCTATCAATTTGCACAACTGATTTTCAAATAATTCATTACTTTTGATTCAACATGGACTGCTCCGGTGATGGAGCAGTCCATTTTTTCTTTGTATTTTCCATCCTGCATCTATCCTTTTTCTGTCAACAACCGAAAAAAATTGTCGTCATAGAGAATAGTATCAAACTGTCAGACAAAACAGCAACACGCTTAGTCTTGCAGATTTCCAAATAAATGTTTGGTCATTACAATCATAAGGTGTAATTTTGCAAAACAAACCCCAATGATATCCAACATGCACCGAAACCACCAGATGCGTACGAGTATGACCAACTATCAGTTCTCACGTATGGGTGATAAGGAAGCGGAGATACGCTCTGAGTTATACTTCCACAAGATGATGAATCAGGCCGACAGATTCGCCAAATTCAAAGATCCACTTAACAGATACTACCTCATCTCGGCATTCGTCAATCTGGTGATATTGCATGCAGAGGCAGGAAATATCCCGTTGAAAGAGTGTCTGAACATGAGCAAAACCATGGAACGCATCTATGCCCAACCCGAATCGCAAGCCATTCTTCAAAAAGACAGTCTGCTGAACGAATATGCCAAGCTCAAGGCGGTGGTGCGAGACGGACGCTACGATAAATACTATACGCTCTATAAGAGATATATGAGCGATAAGAAACCTGTAAAGACGACAAAGAAGGAATAACAAACTTACAGCAAATCCAAAAAAACGCCTTAATATGACACAAGAAAACAACCCACACAACTATCTGAGACTACACATCGGCATACTGTTGGCGGGAGCTACCGGTATCTTCGGGCGTATCATCGCACTAACAGAGATTCCTTTAGTTTGGTATAGAATGCTTATTGCAGCCATCGTACTATGGATTGTAATGCGCATGAACCACCGCGTCAGCATACCCGAACGCCACCAACTTGCACGTATTGCTGGATGTGGCATACTGCTGGCTATTCACTGGGTATTGTTCTACGCCAGTATCAAAGCATCAAACGTAAGTATCGCTGTGGTCTGTATCGCACTCAACGGATTCTTTACTGCCATCATCGAACCGCTCATCGGACACCGACGCATGTCGTGGCATGAACTGGCACTCAGTCTTCTCACTCTGGCAGGCATCCTACTCATCTTCGGTCTGGATACCAGACATCGCACAGGTATCATCATCGGTACATTCTCATCGCTGTTCTACACTTTATTCTCCATTACCAGCAAACGTGTACAACAGCAAACCGGACGCTCAAGCAGCACCATGCTACTCTACGAATTGCTGGCAGGATGGGGCGCTCTGACAGTCATACTGCCAATATATCTCCACCTCTACCCCACCGCAACACTATTGCCTACGGGTATCGACTGGGCCATGATATTGATGTTTGCATCGGTGTTTACCATCGGTCCGTTCCTCACACAGCTACAAGCACTACGCACCATATCAGCATTCACCGTCAATCTGAGCTATAACCTCGAACCGCTTTATAGCATCGTACTCGCCATGATGCTCTTCGACGAAGGACAAGAACTCAATGGCGCATTCTGGTTTGGCGTACTGCTCATCATCCTTTCGGTAGTATTACAAACAGCATTATCAAGGCGAGCCGAAGCAACAATATGCGGTAAATGATACTTACAGATAGTCAGACAATCAATTAGGATTTATTATCGGCAAAAGAAACAGACACCACTCTGCCGTGTTTTTACTAACGAGAACGGTCAAGTCAAAGAGAACATCACACTTCCTGCACATGCCAAGCAAGTTTATCTCTATGCCAACGGCTTCGGCATACCCACCATTCTGAAATCAACTGCCATATCACTATTGATGCAACCCAAACTGCGCAGACTCGTGCCGCACAGCCAGCTATGACACGCGCTGCAAATGCAGAAAAGCAATACAGGGCGTGGACAGTAGATGAAACCAACAAACTAAACTGTCATCAGATAACGTGAAGACCTCGACACCCTTTATAGGATGCCGAGGTCTTATTACATTCTTACAGCTACTAATTTTAACGTGAGTTCGACGAATTAGAATAAGGTCAATTGTCTATCAATAGTCCTTTGAACGGCAATTGTAGGTTTCTTAGGAAAGAAGCAATATGCTGCCAAAGCTCCAAGAGTATTGACAATGAAGTTGTCGAAAGATCTGTGTCTGGAATGTTCCACCTGTGCAATATTCTTAAGTTCATCGTTAACGGTCTCTATGATAGCCCGCTTTCTAA
>NZ_NPIZ01000009.1:0-37372 GCF_002251185.1 Prevotella sp. P5-126 | reverse complement strand
TAATTTTATGTTTTTCAAAAAAAAAAGATAAAAACATTTGTTGTTTTCAATTATTATTTCTACATTTGCACTCGAAATCTAATCTCCGCACAGGAGACACAAAGTGCTTCGTATGAGGCACTTTTCTGTGTTTTCTGTGCATTTTAACCTATAATTCGTTTTTACAAGGTTTTTTCAGCATATTTTTAAACGTTCTTTTATTACATTCTGATTTTCGCTTTATACCGTTTTAATGCATCAATAAATTGTACACCTATTTATATTAATATCCAACAATAATATTACATTGGTGCAGGCGACGTATCGTTTTCACCTATTTATAATGTGTAAAAGCACAGAATAGGTCTGTAAGCATCGGTTCGCCACGCATACTTCCCCACCCCCATCATTACGTTTGACCGTGCGCTCAGTTATTTCAGTTTTCAATAAATTTCGAACACTCGAACACCAATACATCCTAACTCACAGTAGTTCACGGTTTTGAGTGGTGTTCGAAACCTTAAGATTTCAAACACCCTTCGAACACCACTCCGACTACGTGAACCGCCAGCTATCCTCAACAGGAGACTCTGATTGAGCATACATATCGAAGTATAAGTAGGGAGACTTGAGTTTATCAGACTTTTCTCAAGCCTTGATAATATTATTATCAAACGTTAGATAACACCTTTGTCAAACGTTGGATAACACCATTATCAAACGTTGGATAACACCATTGTCAAACGTTGGATAAAACCTTTTTCAAACGTTGAAAAGACCTTTTTCAAACGTTAGCCAACACTATTGCCATACATTAGACAATACCTTTGCCATACATTAGACAATAGTCTTGCTAAACGTTATCAAAAGACTGTCGATCCGTTTTATTTCTGGCTGATTTCTGAGTGGCAATTGTTATTTTGACGGATAGATCTGAGTTTTCGCAATATGTTTCCGAAATTGTGTGGTCGATGTGTGGTCGATGTTTCATGCATCGACCACACCATAAAATACTAACCAACAATACGTTGCACGCTTCTGTGGTCGTGTGGTCGAAATTTCTTAAAAACTAAAACAACTGTAGTCTGGCGCAAAGCGCCGAAGATACTCACACTCGGAAATAAAAGAAAAAATGGATTTTTTCTTTATATTTCTCTCGCTTAATCGTATCTTTGGTGCAGAGCACCGAAGATAGGCTGCACCTCGGAAATACAAAAGAAAATCGGAATTTTCTTTTGTACTTCTCTCGGTTTGCACTATCTTTGTACCCAGAAACAAAAACGCAAGAAATATGAAGAACGTAACAGAAACAATTAAGTATATCGGCTGCGACGATGCTGATGTACGACTATTTGAATCACAGTATAAAGTGCCGGAAGGCATGAGCTACAACTCGTTTGTAATCCTCGATGAGAAAGTTGCCATTATGGATACCAGCGACAAGCGCACCATGGAACAATGGAAAGCCAACCTCGCTGAAGCACTCAACGGACGTAAGCCCGACTATCTCGTGGTGCACCACTTGGAGCCAGACCACGCCAGTGGACTCGGTGAAGTGCTGGCACTCTATCCCGATATTAAAATAGTATGTTCGGCACGTGCGCTGACCATGATTCCACAATACTTCCCCGATGCAGACCTTGCCGATAAGGCTATTGCCGTGAAGGAAGGCGACACCCTCTCGCTGGGCGAACACACCTTGACATTCATCATGGCACCTATGGTACACTGGCCCGAAGTGATGGTGAGCTACGACAGTAAGGACAAAGTACTCTTCTCTGCCGATGCTTTCGGTAAGTTTGGCGTGATGGATGCCGATCCCGATGACTGGGCTTGCGAGGCAAGACGCTACTATTTTAATATCTGCGGAAAATATTGCAACCCCGTGACAACACTGTTGCAGAAGGCTGCAAAACTCGATATCCAACAGATTCTGCCTCTCCACGGTCCACTGCTGAAAGGTGAACAAATGGCTGAAGCCGTTCGTCTCTACAATATCTGGGGAAGCTACGGTGTGGAAGCAGAGGGTGTGTTTATCGCCCACGCTTCTATCCATGGATGCACCAAGGCTGCTGCAGAGATGCTGGCTGAGATACTCAAAAAGAAAGGCTGTAAGAAGGTGGCCATCTCTGACCTGTGTCGCGAAGATCAAGCAGAAGCCATAGAAGATGCTTTCAAATATGGCAAAGTGGTGCTGGCTGCATCGAGCTACGACGCCGGACTGTTTCCACCGATGTACGACTTCCTGCACCATCTGACCATCAAGACATGGCAGAAGCGCGAAGTGGCACTCATAGAAAACGGAAGTTGGGCCCCAACAGCTGCCCGTGTGATGAAGCAGATGCTGGAGCCCATGAAGGATATTACCATAAAAGGCGACACCGTGACACTGCGTGGCGTGGTGAAGCCTACAGATATACCGGCTCTTGAAGCTTTGGCTGACGCCATTTTGGCGTAACAGCCTATAGGCATCAGGCTTTTGCCAATGCCTGACGGAACTGGTTCATCAACCACTCTTTCTGCTCGGCAATCGTCATCTGCGAATTGTCGAGCAGAATTGCATCTGATGCCTGACGTAAGGGAGACACCTCACGATGGGAGTCGATATAGTCGCGTTCTTCTACATTGCGCAAAATGTCGGCGTAATCAGCCTCCATACCCTTGCCTTTCAACTCATCATAACGGCGGCGGGCACGCACTTCGGCAGAGGCGGTGACGAAAATCTTCAGTTCAGCATCAGGAAACACTACGGTACCGATGTCGCGACCATCCATCACAACTCCTTTATCCTTGCCCATCTGCTGTTGTTGCGCTACCATGGCGGTGCGAACAAATGGTAAGGCTGCGATGGGACTGACACGACTCGACACCTCCATGGTGCGGATGTCGTGCTCTACCAACTCGCCGTTGAGATAGGTGTCGGGGCGACCTGTCTCGGCATTGAAACGGAAGGAGATGTTGACATCGCCCCGGTCGATATGCTCGCGAAGGGCTTCTTCATCAATACCTTTATCGGTAAAGAGTCCGTTGCGCAGCGCATAGAGCGTCACACTGCGATACATAGCTCCCGTGTCAACATAGACGTATCCCACTTCGCGTGCCAAGTCCTTGGCCATGGTACTCTTACCACACGACGAATGACCGTCGATGGCTATCGTTATCTTCTTCATATCGTTTGTTTTTTTCGTTTGTAATTATAATCTTGATTCAAGTTTCGCAACTGAGGGAATTGATTGAAGTTAAAGAACGTTTTCGTTAAGCCAAATGAGCAGAATAAAGCTCGCTTTAATTCTGTCATGGCGAGAAAAGGTGCCATAAAATGGAAGTTATCACTCCCTACGGTCGTTCGGGAAGTTAAGAGACAATAGCCTTTTGCCGTAAGACGTAGGACATTTGTCCCTTAACTTCTCTCTAACTTCCCTAACTTCCCTTAACTTCCCCACATGCGATAGTTCAGTAATCTTGATAATTTGTTGTTAAAAACTATAGGACGCTCCCAACAGCAGCGACGAGGCTGACACATGGTAGCGAGCATACGCCACATGAAACTTGAAGCGCTCCAACTGCAGACCGGCACCACACGACAAGCCGGCGCCATGGCTGCTCTCACCATCGCCATCACTGAGACGCATCTCGCTGGGGCGACGGAAATGGTAGCCGGCAGCTACATAGACATGGTCGCCCAAGAAGACATCGGCACCGATGGTGAGGTGTTTCAGAAGCGACACATCCCAACTGTTGAGTCGTGACAACGTTGCAGAGAAGCGCAACGGAGCAGCAGAAAGGCGCTTGGAGATGCCTACTGCCACATCCAAGGGCAGATCTTCATGGGTGTCGGCATAGGTTTGGACCTGTCCACCCAGATTGCGTGCAGAGGCTGACAGGGAGATACCGTGATCTTCGTCGTAATAGTTGAGTCCTAAATCGGCAGCAATAGCCTGCGAATGGTAGCCTGCAAGATCGGAAGTGATATAGCGAAGGGTTACTCCACCACTCCACCTATCGCCCAAGAGATAAGCCAACGAGGCAGAGAGTGCTATGTCCTTGGCTGACAAATCGCCGAGGTCGGTGCCCGATGCATCCATCTGTCGCATGTCGCCATAGTCCATATACTGTGCACTCACAGCCCATGTGGCTCGTTCGCCCCAAGCCTTGACAAACGCTGCCGACGCCGTTTTCACTCCTTCCATATAGGTCATATAGTTGAGATTGAGCGTGCGGTCAGAAACATTGCTGATCAGGGCGGGATTATGAAACACCAGCGATGCGTCGTCGTCGCTAATACTGATATTGTCGCCACCCAATGCCGCAGCATGCACACTGACAGGCAAGCGGAGGAACGTATATACCTCCTGGCTTTCCTGTGCAACGGTGGCTGATGCCGTGCAGAGGCTGATGAGGGTCAGTATGACTTGCTTCATCGCTGATAATGTTTCCTGTGATTCTATTACGCAAGAATTAGAATGTCCACTTCACTGCCAATGTTGGATTGACAAAGAAGTTTTTGCCATTGTAGGTGTTGTAAACGAAGTTGTGGCTGATCTCTACCTCGGAACCTACGCTGAGATTAACGTCTTTCATGCCAGGCAGGGTGTTGAGGTTGTACCAGAACTGCGGTTCGGTGAGCATCACCAGTTGTCCATGACCGTTAGCTTTCTCTCCACGCCAGAAATCAATGAAGCCGGAGAAGGTGCAAGCCTTGTTGGCAAAAGTGATGCCCCATACACCGGTCAGCTGCATGCTATGGTAAGCGTGAGTATAGTCGTAGCTCTTGAAATAGCGCTTGTAGAGCACTTGTACGGAATAGGTCTTGGAGAAATCGGAAGAATGACCGTTCCAGGCGGGACCCAACAGGGCTGCATGCTGGAAACTACCCGAACGGTTGAGACCGCCGTCATACTCTATATGGGCTGCAAGGGGTGATCCCTTGCCAAGATTGAACTCGCGCGAAATCTCGGTATAAGCGGCCTCCATGAACTTGCGGCTGAGGTCGAAATCCACAAAATAATACCATGAACCGAAGCGGTCGGCTTTGAACTGTTCAAGGGTGAGAGTCACCTTTTGACGGCCTGCTTCCTCGTCGGAATAGATATTACGGCCAAAATCGTAGTGCAGTTGTACGTTCTGTGCCTGTGCGGCAAGGGCAAAAATAGCCACAAGGCTACTGAGAATAACTTTTTTCATTGTTTGTTATTTTTGGGTTAATAATTGTATCATCTGTCGGGCTGCCACATCGGGAGCCTTGCTGTCACCAAGTATTTGCTGCACCTGCCGGTAACCTTCGAGCATCACCTGACGTTGAGCGCCACCAGGCAGGATGGCTTCGAGTTGCATTCGGATATTGTCAACGCTGAAAGTGTCTGCCACCAATTCGGTAACGACTTCGCGATCGGCTATCAGATTGACCAGCGACACATAGCGTACCTTCAGCAGATGGCGACGAAGATAGCCAATGAGCCAAGGCAATGGAGTTTCATAACATACCACTTGCGGCACATTGAACATGGCGGTTTCAAGTGTGGCAGTACCACTGGTGACAAGGGCTGCCGTGGCTGTGGATAACAAATCGTAGGTCTGATTGCGCACCATACGGACTGCCGTGCCACGCAGAAAACGGTCGTAACAAGAGGGTTCGATGCCCGGTGCTCCTGCCAACACGATATCGTAACGGTCTGACAGATGGCGCGTGGCGGCTATCATGGCAGGCAGATTGTCTTTGATTTCCTGGCGGCGCGATCCTGCCAACAAGGCAATGACCGGACGCAAGGGCTGTTCGGCATGATGGGTGCTCTGGTATTCGCGCACCTCCTGTGCGGTGGGATTGCCCACATAATGGATGGGGTAATGGTGCTTGCCTTCAAAAAAGGCCACCTCGAAGGGAAGTATCGAGAAGAGTTCGGCTACATCGCGCTTGATATTCTTGATGCGATATTCCTTCCATGCCCATATCTTCGGGGCAATATAGTAAAAGACGGGTATATCAGTATGGCGTTTGAGCCAGGCTGCTATGTCGAGATTGAAACCGGGATAATCGACAAGGATTACCACATCGGGGTGCCACGCTACGATATCGGCTTTGCAACGGCGCATGTTCTTGAGGATGGTGGGCAGATGGAGTAATACGGGAATGAAACCCATATAAGCCAACTCACGATAGTGTTTGACCAGCGTGCCACCAGCCTGCTGCATCTGTTCGCCACCGAAAAAGCGAAACTCTGCCCGTTCGTCAAAGGTCTTGAGCGAACGCATCAGACGTGAGGCATGAAGATCACCGCTCGCCTCGCCAGCTATCAAATAGTATCTCATTCGGTCCAATTGCTCATGCGGTCCAACATATCGTATGCCGTTACGTCAATGCGAGTCGGCGTAATAGCTACATAGCCATGGTCTAATGCCCATTCGTCGGTATCGTCCGATTCGGGCTCAAGATTGGCATAATGGCCTACCATCCACCAATAGTCGTAGTTGCGGGGATGATGACACTTCTCTACTTCATTATACCAGATGCCTTTGGTCATGCGACATACCTTAACACCACGAAACGAAGGCAACTTCGGAAAATTGACATTGAGACAAACTCCTTCGGGCAAACCTTCGGTCAATACACGTGCTACCATGCGGCGAACATAAGGGCGAAGAGGCTCGAAATCGGCATCATCACGATGGTCGCAAAGGGAAAAAGCTACGGAGGGGATGGACTTCATACACCCTTCACGCACCACGCCCATCGTGCCGCTATAGTGGGAATTGACCGAAGCATTGTCGCCATGATTGATGCCGCCAAGCACCAAAGCAGGCCGACGATCGGGGCAAAGTTCTGCCATTGCCAACTTCACACAATCCACAGGAGTGCCGTTGCACGACCAAATCTCTACTCCTTCCTCCTGATGCTGCTGATGTAACGTCAGCGGTAACGTGGCAGAGAAAGCACACGAATAACCGCTACGGGCTGAATCGGGCGCACAGACCAGCACGTCGGCAAGGTCGCGAACCATCGCCACAAGACTGTTGATGCCCTTGGCTGCATAGCCGTCATCATTGGAAATAAGTATCAGTGGTTTTCTTTTATCCATGCTCTGTTATATGATTTTGTTTGCAAAAGTACTAAAAAAGGTTGATATTTGACCGATTCTCAGAGAAAATTCGTAACTTTGCAACCTATATAAATTATTTAGAGATTGGATATGGGAAAGATTATCGCACTGGCAAACCAGAAAGGCGGAGTTGGAAAGACTACTACCACCATCAATCTGGCAGCATCACTCGCTACACTGGAGAAGTCGGTTCTCGTGGTCGATGCAGACCCGCAGGCCAATGCTTCCAGCGGACTGGGCGTTGACATCAAAGAAGTGGAATGCTCACTCTATGAGTGTATCATCGACAAAGCCGACGTGCGCGATGCCATCTATACTACCGACATCGACGGACTCGACATCATACCAAGCCACATCGACTTGGTGGGAGCTGAAATAGAAATGCTCAACCTCGACAATCGTGAGCGAGTGCTCAAAGACTTGCTGGCCACCATCCGCAACGACTATGACTATATTCTCATAGACTGTTCACCATCGCTCGGACTGATTACCGTCAACGCACTTACGGCTGCTGACTCGGTCATCATACCCGTGCAGTGTGAATACTTCGCACTGGAAGGTATCAGCAAACTGCTGAACACCATACGCATCATCAAGAGCAAACTCAATCCGCAACTGGAGATTGAAGGATTCCTGCTGACGATGTACGACTCACGTCTGAGACTGGCAAACCAAATCTACGACGAAGTAAAACGCCACTTCCAAGAGCTGGTATTCAAGACCGTCATACAGCGTAACGTCAAACTGTCGGAGAGTCCAAGCCACGGACTGCCCGTCATACTCTATGATGCCGACTCTACAGGATCCAAAAACCATCTGGCTCTCGCCAAGGAAATCATCAACAAAAACAGTAATCAGACCAAACGATAATGACCGTAAGAAAGAAATACGACCGCAGCGTACTGGGAAGAGGACTCGATGACATGGGTGCAGGAAGAGGACTCGATGCACTCATCGACACGGGCAACGTACACACACAGGGTTCGTCAAACCTCAACGAGATTGACATCACTGAGATTGAACCCAACCCCAACCAGCCACGACGCGAGTTTGATCAGGAAGCACTACAAGAATTGGCCAGCAGCATCAGAGAGTTGGGCATCATACAGCCTATCACTCTCCACAAAACAACTGGCGACAAATATCAAATCATTGCAGGAGAACGACGCTGGAGAGCATCACAACTGGCTGGACTCACTAAAATTCCTGCCTATATCGTCACAGTAGAAGATGAGAACGTCATGGAAATGGCACTCGTCGAAAACATACAGCGCGAAGATCTCAATGCAATTGAAATTGCACTGGCATACCAACACTTGGCAGAAAAGGGAGGTATGACACAGGCACGCATCTCAGAGCGAGTGGGCAAAAGCCGTACCGATGTCACCAACCATATGAGACTGCTCAAACTGCCTGCACAAGTGCAAATGGCACTCAAAGAGCATGAGATTGACATGGGACATGCAAGGGCGCTACTTGCCATTGACAGCCCATCTATACAAATCAGACTCTTCAAGGAGATCCAGAAAGAAGGATACTCCGTCAGAAAAGTTGAAGAACTGGTGCAAGCGCTCAAGAACGGCGATGATATCAAAACCAGCAAAGGAAAAATTGCAGCAAAAAACAAATTGCCGGAAGAGTTCTCTTTGCTGCGCGACAGACTCTCACAATTCTTCCAAACTAAAGTGCAGATGACTTGTTCACCAAAAGGAAAAGGAAAAATCAGTATTGCCTTCGACAACGAAGAACAGCTGGAACGCATCATGAATGCACTCGACAACAGCAATCAGTAATAAACAAAGATATGTCGTGTGCAACCTGTAATGGGTTGCACACGCAATATGTCTAACAACGCTATCTATCAGTTGAAACACTATAATAACATATCAACGCTGAAATTCGCAATATGCTCGCTACTGCTGGCAATATGCACCTCGGCCTATGCACAACAGCATAAGACCATCAAAGAGGATACTGCACCAGTGGACAGCATTGACCTGATGATGGCACGCATCGACTCGCTGGTCACTGCAGACTCTATCATCAACATGACTGCCAATAAAGACGAGCGATCAATACTACAGGTGGATTCCACCAAGCGCATCAAAGCGAAACGCGACTGGTCAACATGGAGACCTGATCCACAACGTGCACTTTGGCTGGCTTTGGTACTGCCGGGAGCAGGACAGATATACAATCGAAAATACTGGAAACTACCTATCGTATATGGAGGATTCATGGGATGTATCTATGCCATGACATGGAACAACATGATGTACAAGGATTACTCACAAGCCTACCTCGACATCATGGACGATGATCCAAATACCAACAGCTACAACAAATTCCTGCACCTCGGCATGCAGATAAACAGCAGCAACGAAGAAAGGTATAAACAGATATTCAAAAGTCGTAAAGACAAATACCGCCGGTGGCGCGACATGAGCTTCTTTGTGATGGTAGGTGTCTATGCCCTATCGGTCATCGATGCCTATGTTGATGCCGAACTATCGGTGTTCGATATATCAAAAGACCTCAGTCTGAAAGTAAAGCCTACAGTCATTCCCAACCATAACGGGGGGAATCCGCTGACGGCACAGTCGCTGGGTGTGAATTGCAGCCTCAACTTCTAATTACACACCACACTCACTAAAAAGAAAGCAACAAGAAAAGGAATGAACAAAAGACTTATTAGCATATTCACCCTGCTGACCGCCTTAATCATGGGCGTACAAGCACAGGTGGTGACTACAAACGAAGAAGATACCGACGAAGAGGATGAACTCATCGTTATTGACGAAGAGGGTAAAGAGGAAATTATCGAATTTCCTGAAGCAATGACCTATGACCTCGACAGTCTGCTCAACGAGTATATGGCGAAAACATATCTCACACCCGAAGACTGTAATACAACAAATGAAAATCCTTCATATCCCACAGAGGTGTTTGTCGAACGCCTCTACAGGCTGCCTACCGTCATGGAAATGGCACATAATGAGGTAGTGCAACAGTTTATCGACAGATACTGCACCAGACTCAGACGCACTATAGGCTATGCACTTGGAGCATCCAACTTCTATATGCCTATCTTTGAAGAGGCACTCGATCTCTACCAGATACCACTCGAACTACGCAATCTGCCTATCATAGAATCGGCACTCAACCCCAAAGCCGTATCAAGAGTGGGAGCAACAGGACTCTGGCAGTTTATGCTCACCACAGGAAAAACATACGGCCTGCAGGTCAACTCACTCGTTGACGAACGTCGCGACCCCATCAAGGCTTCGTTTGCTGCTGCACACTATCTGAGCGATCTCTATAAGGTGTTTGGCGACTGGAACCTCGTCATCGCTGCTTACAACTGTGGACCGGCTAACGTCAACAAGGCAATACAAAGGTCTGGAGGATCAAAAGACTATTGGCAGATTTATCCCTATCTGCCAAAAGAAACAAGAGGTTACGTGCCGGCTTTCATAGCTGCCAACTACATGATGACCTACTACTCGAAGCATAACATCTGTCCGATGCACAGCACATTGCCTGCACAAACAGATACAGTGATGGTGGCGCGAAACATCCATCTGCAACAGATTGCTGGGGTGTTGGGAATAGACATCGAACAGCTTCGAGCACTCAACCCGATGTATCGACGCGACGTGGTACCCGGTGCCACACAGCCATACGCCATCAGACTGCCACTGGCTGACGTCAACCGATTCATCGAAATGGAAGACTCTATCAGCAACTATAGGGCAAGCGAACTGCTGACTAACCGCATGCAGGTGGAGGTTAACGATGATGTGCCTACCTACTATCATAAGAGCAAACGCTATGTGAAGAGCCGAAAGTGGCGCGTCACAAGACGCTCCCATATGCATCGCGGATCAAAATCAAAAGCACGACGTGGCAAGGCAAGGCACAGCAAGAAACGCAGCAAGGCACGCAGCAGAAGACGCAGATAAGACACTGCACCAATAACGATTCTTCCCTATATATATAAATAAGGTATAGTATTCACCTATAATTGGCAAACGACAATGGACGAGGACATCAAAAACAAGGAAACAGCCGACAATGAATTGATTAACGGAGCCTTCCAACACTTGTTGGATACGTATTTGGCATCACGTCACCGCAAGAAAGTGGACATCATCACGAAGGCTTTCAACTTTGCAAGACAAGCACATAAAGGTGTCCGCCGACTGTCGGGGGAACCCTATATCATGCACCCTATCGCCGTAGCACAAATCGCATGCGAAGAAGTGGGACTCGGTTCTACAAGTATATGTGCTGCATTGCTGCATGATGTGGTGGAAGATACAGACTACACCACCGAAGATATAGAAAACATCTTCGGCTCAAAGATTGCACAAATTGTTGATGGACTGACAAAAATCAGTGGAGGTATATTCGGTGAACAGGCTTCGGCACAAGCTGAAAACTTCAAGAAACTCTTGCTCACTATGAGCAATGACATCCGGGTCATACTCATCAAAATATGCGACCGACTGCACAATATGCGCACACTGCAGTCGCAACCTGCCAACAAACAATACAAGATTGCAGGAGAAACACTGTATATCTACGCACCATTGGCGAACCGTTTGGGACTGAACAAAATCAAATCGGAACTGGAAAATCTGAGTTTCCAGTATGAACATCCCGACGAATACAATAGCATCAAGGCTAAACTCGCATCTACAGAAGCATCACGCCGAGAACTCTTCGACCAGTTTACAGCTCCTATCGAAGAGGCACTCAAGAAGATGGGTATCAAGTATGAAATCAAAGAACGCGTCAAAACACCATATTCCATCTGGAATAAGATGCAGAATAAACATGTGACCTTCGACGAAATCTACGACATACTGGCAGTGCGCATCATCTTCACACCTGAGAAACGTGAGGAGGAGGTCAACGAATGTTTCAACATCTATGTTGCTATCTCTAAGATATACAAGTCGCACCCAGACCGATTGCGCGACTGGCTCAACCACCCAAAGGCCAACGGATACCAAGCACTCCATGTCACCCTGATGTCAAAACAAGGACGATGGATTGAGGTGCAGATTCGCTCCGACCGTATGGACGAAATTGCAGAACAGGGATTTGCCGCACACTGGAAATACAAAGAGGGCGAAGAGAACGAATACACTGAAGATGAGAGCGAACTCAATGAATGGTTGCGTACCATCAAGGAAATTCTTGACGACCCACAACCCGATGCTATGGATTTCCTCGATGCTATCAAACTCAATCTCTTCGCATCGGAAATCTTTGTGTTTACACCGAAAGGCGAAATCAAAACGATGCCTGCAGGATGTACAGCACTCGACTTTGCATTCAGCATACACACCTTCTTAGGCTCTCACTGTATTGGCGCAAAGGTAAATCATAAACTGGTACCGCTGAGCCATAAACTCAACAGTGGTGACCAAGTGGAGATCCTGACATCGAAATCACAACACGTACAACCTTCGTGGATCAACTTTGTATCTACCGCCAAGGCAAGAGCTAAGATACAAGCCATACTCAGACGTGACGGCAGAGAGATGCAGAAACAAGGCGAAGAAATACTCAATGCCTTCCTGACCAAGAACGAGATAGAGAATACCGCTGCTACCATTGATAAACTCGCTGCGTTCCATGAAGTGAAAAACCGCGAGGAACTGCTTCAAGCACTGGGAGAGAAGACTATTCTGCTGGGAGAAAAAGACCTCGACGAACTGCACGGCAAGAACAATCCAAGCACTATAAAAGGTTGGCGACGACTCGTACCGTTCCTCGGACGTAGCAAGCAACAGAAGAAAGAGGATACCACACAACAGGAATTCTTTGTGGTTCCAGAAAACTTCAACCGCAAGAAACCAATCTATATCACCGACGACAATATCGGACAATATAAGTTCCGACATTGCTGCCACCCTATTCCTGGTGACGATATCCTGGGATTCATCGACAACAAGCACCGTATCGAAATACATAAGCGTGCCTGTCCTGTGGCTGCTAAGCTCAAGACCAGCTATGGCAACCGCATACTCGATGCCAAATGGGATATGCACAAGAAACTGTTCTTCGACGCATGCATCCGCATACAAGGTATCGACCGTGTCGGTATCGTTATGGATATCACAAGCATCATATCCTCACAACTCAATGTCAATATCCATAAATTCTCTATTACCAGCGAGGAAGGTCTCTTCGACGGATCTATCGAACTGCGCGTCCACGACAGAGAAGATGCCAAGATTATCATGGATAAACTCAAGAAGATTGAGGACGTCAAAGACGTGTCACAGATTATGTGATCGTCGGTATGGACTATAACTGAACATCAAACTGCTATACAACATGAAAAAACTAATCTGCATGATTTATGCCTTATGTGCCGTAGTCGGTATGGAGGCCAAAGAGAATTTTGACAACCCAGACACCATCGTAGTGGCACGTGATGGTACGGGACGCTTCCGCAATGTGGCAGAAGCTATCGAGGTGTGCCGCGCCTTTATGGACTATCACAAAGTGATTTATGTCAAAAAGGGTATCTATAAAGAGAAGCTCACCGTTCCACAGTGGCTCACCAATATAGAAATATGTGGAGAAGACCGAGACAATACCATCATCACATGGGATGACCATGCCAACGTATATCTACCAGAAATCGGTAAAGGCATGGGAACTTTCCGTACCTATACCTTGCGCATAGGAGGTAGTCATATCACTTTGAAGAACATTACCATCGAGAACAATTCTGCACGACTCGGACAGGCTGTAGCCCTACATACCGAAGGTGACTGCCTGCTTTTTGTCAACTGCCGATTCTTGGGACATCAAGACACCATCTATACAGGTAATGCCAGCACACGCCTCTATTTTTCCGGATGCTATATAGAAGGTACTACCGACTTTATCTTCGGTCCTTCAACAGCATGGTTTGAAAACTGCGACATCTACTGCAAAGCTAATTCATATATCACAGCGGCTTCAACGCCAAAAGAGGTGACCTACGGTTACATCTTCAACAACTGTCGCATCACTACAGCACCCGATGTAACAAAAGTATATCTCGGACGTCCATGGAGAGACTATGGCTATACACTCTTCATGAACTGCCAGTTGCCTCAACAGATACGTCCAGAGGGTTGGCATCATTGGCGCGAAGAGGCTAAACAGACCGCACGTTACATGGAATACAACAACCAAGGTGAAGGTGCTGCCACCGGCAAGCGTGCCACATGGAGCAAACAACTCACCAAGAAGGAAGCACAGAAAATCACAGTGGCTAATGTCTTTGCTCGCAACGACAACTGGACGCCCCTACCCTAAAGCTAACGGAGGGATAGTGTGACAGAGTCCGAGCTTTTCCGTCATAATCATTACTATCAATATCAATTACTTATCAAAAAAAACTATGACTATGCACAACGTGTTTTCAGCGGCTTGCCGCTTGTTCATGGCCTTGTTCTTAATGGCCATGCCTCTGTCATCACGTGCTGAAACACCGCTATGGTTGCGTTTCTGCGCCCTGTCACCAGACGGACAGACCATCGCTTTTTCCTATAAAGGCGACATTTTTACAGTGGGAACTAATGGTGGCAATGCCCGTCAGCTAACGACCAACAGTGCCTATGATGCTTATCCGGTATGGAGTCCTGACGGAACAAACATTGCCTTTGCCTCTGCACGCGAAGGTAGTCTCGATGTCTATATCATGCCGGCTACCGGCGGAACGCCTACCCGACTCACCACACATAGTGGCAATGAGATTCCATTGGTATTTAGCGATGCACAACACGTACTCTTTAGTGCCAATATGATGCCTGCCGTTTTGTCGAGCCAACTCGCAAGCAGCACCTTCCCTCAGGTTTATGAGGTCAGTACTACTGGCGGACGTCCACGACTCTACTCCACCATCACCATGGAACAGCCAAGCATCAATGCCAATGGCGATGTGCTCTATCATGATGTGAAAGGATATGAAGACCCATTCCGCAAACACCATGTGTCGGCTATTACTCGCGACATCTGGTTGCTCTGCAAAGGACAATACACCAAGCTGACTTCCTTCCGTGGCGAAGACCGCAATCCGGTATGGGCTCCCGATGGTCGTTCATTCTATTATCTGAGTGAGAAAGACGGCACTTTCAACGTATGGAAGCGCAATACCGATGGCAGTGGCGAACAGCAACTGACCCATCATACCAAGAACCCCGTACGATTCCTTACTGCTGACAAGAAGGGCACTTTGTGCTATGCTTATGACGGCGAAATCTATGTCATGCAGAACGGACAGGAACGTAAGGTCAATATCAATATCACAACCGACAACAACGACCGTAGCGTAGTGCGCAGAATACTACATTCTGGTGCAACAGAGATTTGCCTTTCTCCCAACAACAAGGAGATTGCCTTCATTCTCCATGGCGATGTCTATGTGACAGCCATCGACTACAGCACTACTCGTCAGATTACAGATACTCCAGAACAGGAGCGCGACCTCTCGTTCTCACCTGATGGACGCAGCATTGCTTATTCTTCTGAGCGCAATGGAGTATGGCAGATCTACCGCACTACACTGACAGAGAAATCAGAGTCACAGTTTGCCTATAGCAGCAATCTGACAGAAGAACGTCTCACCGACGGACAAAATATTTCACAACAGCCAAAGTACAGTCCCGATGGTAAACAACTGGCATTCTTCGAAGACCGTGGCGACCTGCGTGTACTCGACATCGCCAGTCGTTCGGTACGCACCGTGCTCGATGGAAAATATCAGTGCAGCTATACCGATGGCGACCTATGGTTTGAATGGAGTCCCGATAGCCGTTGGTTGTTGGCAAGCTATATTGGCAACGGTGGATGGCATAGTCCCGATGTAGCACTAGTTGATGCTTCAGGTCAGAAACCCGTATTCAACCTGACCAACAGCGGTTATAGCGACGACAATGCTCGGTGGGCATTGGGTGGTAAAGCCATCATCTACCAGAGCGACCGTGCCGGTTATAGAAGTCATGGCAGTTGGGGAGCTGAAAGCGATGAATACATCATGTTCCTCGACCAAGAAGCCTACGAGCGCTTCCTAATGAGCAAAGAGGAGAAGGAAATCTACGATAAGAAGCAGGCAGAAGCTCGCAAGGCAAACAACAGCCAGAGCAAATCTGCAAAAGCAAACAGCAAAAACAACAAGAATAGCAAAACCGACAAGGGCACTCAAAAGCCTGCCGTCAAACCATTGGTATTCGACCTTGACAACTGTCAGGACCGTATCATCCGTCTCACCGTCAACTCAAGTCATCTGGGCGACGCCATACTCAGTCCTAAGGGTGACACGCTCTATTATCAGTCACGCTTCGAAGACGGTTACGACCTCTGGTGTCATAACCTCCTTGAAGAAAAGACCGAACTGGTAATGAAGAATGTGGGCTATGGCAATATGCAGGCTGACGCTTCATTCAAGCACATCTATCTGTTGTCAAGAGGCATCAAGAAACTCGACCTTGCGAAAAACAAGAAAGAGACTGTCGAGTTTGATGCACCATCCAACTATCGTGGCTATGAAGAACGCCAATATCTGTTCGACCACACTTGGAGACAAGTCAAAGAGAAATTCTACGATCCCGAACTGCATGGTGTTGACTGGGAAGGCTATCGTGACATCTATGCACGTTTTCTCCCACATATCAACAACAACTACGACTTCCGTGATATGTTGAGCGAGATGCTCGGTGAACTCAATGGTTCACATACTGGTGCACGTTACCGCACTGCTGGTGCCACATTGAAGACTGCAAGTCTCGGAGTGTTCATCGACCAGCAATATGACGGCGACGGACTGCGCATCGAAGAAGTCATCAAACGCAGCCCATTAGCACTTCATGGTTCTGAAGTAAAGGCAGGATGCATCATCGAGAGCATCGATGGTCATGAAATCAAAGCAGGTGCCGACTACTTCTGGATGCTCGACGGCAAAGCAGGAAAGTCTGTCCGCCTCAGCATCTACAATCCCCGTAACGGACAGCGTAAGACCATCAATGTGAAAGCGATTAGCCAAGGCCAACTCCAGACTCTGCTCTACAAACGTTGGGTAGAACACAACGAACACTTGGTAGATAGCATTTCCGGTGGACAGGTTGCTTACGTGCATGTAGAATCTATGGACAGCGAAAACTTCCGCAAGGTATATAGCAAATTGCTCAACGACAAGAACCGCAACCGCAAGGCTGTAGTTGTTGACGAGCGCCACAATGGTGGAGGTTGGCTTCACGACGACCTCTGCACCCTGCTCAGCGGAAAACTCTATCACAACTTCGTACCACGTGGCAAATATGTGGGACGTGACCCACTCAACAAATGGGTAGCTCCCTCTTGCATCTTGATGGATGAAGACTGCTATAGTAACGGTTCGGGATTCCCTTGGGTATATCGCGAACTGGGCATTGGCAAACTCATCGGTACACCTGTGGCAGGTACAGCTACCAGTGTATGGTGGGAAACCCAGATGGACCCCACCCTCGTTTTCGGTATTCCGCAGATTGGTAAGAAGGATATGCGTGGCAACTATATGGAAAACCAAGAACTCTTGCCCGACATCGAGGTTTACAACACCCCCGAAGATTTCATCAACGGTCGCGACCCACAGTTGGAAACTGCTGTTCGTGAGATGATGCGTCAAGCAGGATTGTAGGATTCCATCCACAAATACCTATAAATATATTACGCCCCAACTCCTCTATGGATTGGGGCGTTTTTCAATTTCAACCGGTCATAATCATATTGAGTTCACCCAATTCGACCATTAGGACTCAATATATATATGTATTCAAACAAAAAGAATTGTTCATGAGGATTTATATTCAAACAAAAGGACCATCTCAAACAAGATAGTCCATTTGTTTTTTCAGTGCTTGCAATTCCGTTCGGATATCAATCAACCTGCTTAATACATCAGTTTTGTTGGCAGTACCTCGTTTGTTGGAATTGAGAATTTTCTTGGCTGCAGCAATCTTAAAACCGCGCACCTTCACCAGATTATGTATTGTGCGCAACAGATCGATGTCGCTTTGCTGATACTGTCGTATCTTTGCCGGTCCCGAAGTTTTTGGTTTGAGCGTAGGAAATTCAGTTTCCCAGTAGCGCAATGTGCTTTCGTTAACGTCAAACATAGCCGCCACTTCGCGGATAGAATAATACATCTTCAGATTCTTGTTCAAGTTGAGTGCCATAATCGTATCGGTTTATTTCTTTGCAAAGATACGATTAAGTGAGCGAAAAACCAAATTTATTTGAGGTTTTCCGAACGTGAGTATCTTCGCAACTATGTTGCAGAGATACGATTAAGTGAGCAAAATCCAAAAGAAAAACACGTTTTTCTTTTAGATTATCGAACGTGAGTATCTAAGAGGCAACGCCTCAAAGATACGATTAAGTGAGCGAAAAACCAAATTTATTTGAGGTTTTCCGAACGTGAGTATCTTCGCAACTATGTTGCAGAGATACGATTAAGTGAACAAAAAATCAAATTTCCATGCCATTCTAATATTATGATATGCTCCTAAAATATGTAAAAAAACGGCACACGGTTTTAACCAATCTTTGCAAACTAACATTTTTTTGTTAATTTCATGTTTTATCTTACGATTTCATGCTTTCACCATTGATTTTCTACCTTATTCGTGGAATTTTTCATGATTTATATAAAAAACATCATATAATATTTGGTAATTAGAACAATTTACTGTACTTTTGCACCATGTTAATTTGTAAAAAGAACTTAAATAGGAACAAAAATAGTTATTCACGATCACACAACGCTTGTCATTCGAGACAACACAAAATAGTTATTCAGAGTATAATTTAGTGATATGTTTAATTTTTAATCAAAATGAGAGTTTTTATGGAAAAGAAACTGCTTATCTTGTTGGTCAATATCTTCCTTCTATGTGGAGGAGTGTTGGCACAGACAAAAGTAACAGGTACCGTAGTATCTCAGGAAGACGGTGAACCAATCATCGGTGCTTCGATCATTATTCAGGGCCAGCGCTCAGGAACAGTGACCGATGCTGATGGTAAGTTCAGTCTTTCAGTACCTGCAGGTAAAAAGATTAGTGTCAGTTACATTGGTATGGAAACACAGACACTGGCTCCTAAAGCCAAGATGTCTATCAGCCTTCGCCCCAGTGCAGAGCTGGAAGAAGTGGTTGTAACTGGTATGCAGAAGACCGACCGTCGTCTGTTTACTGGTGCTACCGACCGTGTGAATGCCGAGGATGCCATTCTTAATGGTATCGCCGATATCTCGCGTTCACTGGAAGGTCGTTCTGCTGGTGTATCTGTACAGAACGTCAGTGGTACCTTCGGTACAGCACCAAAGATTCGTGTACGTGGTGCCACCTCTATCTACGGTTCCTCAAAGCCACTGTGGGTAGTTGACGGTGTTATCATGGAAGACGTAACCGACATTGACTCTGATGCATTGTCATCAGGTGACCCAGAAACCCTTATTTCTTCAGCCATTGCTGGTTTGAACTCAGATGATATCGAGTCGTTCCAGATTCTGAAAGACGGTTCTGCCACCTCTATTTATGGTGCACGTGCCATGGCCGGTGTGATTGTAGTAACCACCAAGAAAGGTAAGGCAGGTACAGCACACATCAACTATACTGGTGAATTCACCATGCGTTTGAAACCTACCTATGGTAACTTCAACATTCTGAACTCTCAGGATCAGATGGGTATCTATCGTGAGTTGTACGATAAAGGATGGTTGAACCTCAGCAACACACTGAATGGTAGCGACTATGGTGTATATGGTAAGATGTATGAGTTGATCAACACCTACAATCCATCAACCGGCGCTTTCGCTTTGGCTAATACTACAGAGGCCAAGAATGCCTATTTGGCAAATGCAGAGTTCCGCAACACCGACTGGTTTGACGAGCTTTTCTCTACCAGCATCCAGCAGAACCACTCTGTCAGCATGAGCGGTGGTACAGCCAAGTCAAACTACTATGCTTCAGTCAGTGCCATGACCGACCCAGGATGGTACAAGCAGTCAAAGGTTGACCGCTACACCTTGAACATGAACGTGAACCACAAGATTCTCGACAACCTCTCACTGAACATCATCGGTAGCGGTAGTTACCGTAGTCAGCGCGCTCCTGGTACTCTGAGTCAGGACGTCGATGTTGTATCAGGTAATGTAAAGCGTGACTTCGATATCAACCCATACTCTTATGCGTTGAACACTTCACGTGCACTCGATCCCGACACCTATTATCATAGTAACTATGCAGCTTTCAACATTCTGCACGAATTGGAAACCAACTTCATCGATGTCAACTTCCTCGATGCTAAGTTCCAGGCAGAGTTGAAATACAAGCCCATCAAGGATTTGGAGATTGCTGTACTTGGTGCTTTGAAATACACCACCACTTCACAGGAATATAAGATTCTCGACAGCTCAAACCAGGCAGAGGCTTATCGCGCTATGGACAACACCATCATCCGCGATGCCAACAAGTACCTCTATACTGATAAAGACGTACTATACTCTCTCCCTATTTCTGTACTGCCCGAAGGTGGTATGTACAAGCGCACCGACAACCGCATGCGCGACTACAACTTCCGTGCAACAGCCAACTACGTACATACCTTTGCCGACATCCACTACGTAAACCTGTTCGGTGGTATGGAGACAACCGAAATCCAGCGTTCAAGATCATGGTTCAACGGTTGGGGTATGCAGTATGCTAAGGGTGAAATTCCTTACTACACCTATCAGTTCTTCAAGAAGAGCTTGGAAGAGAACACCGACTACTATTCACTTTCAAACACCAACTCACGTTCGGCAGCCTTCTTCGCCAACGCCACCTATGGTTACGACAACCGTTATGTGTTGAACGGAACCGTTCGTTATGAAGGTTCAAACGCCATGGGTAAGAGCCGTTCTGCTCGTTGGACACCGACTTGGAACATTGCAGGTTCATGGAATGTTGACCAGGAGAAATTCTTCAAAGCATGGGAGCCAACCATTTCCCACTTGAAACTGAAGGCCAGCTACTCTCTGACCGCCACACCTCCTCCCACATCTTATACAAGTTCAACCAACGTATTCAAGGCTTTCAACCCCTACCGCATCTTCACCAGCGATAAGGAAACTGGTATCCAGCTTTCAGACCTTGAGAACAGCGAATTGACTTATGAGAAGAAGAACGAGTTCAACTTCGGTGTTGAAGCAGGTTTCTTAAACGACCGCATCAACGTATCGTTTGATATCTATACTCGTAAGAACTATGATGAAATCGGTCCTGTTGCCACACAGGGTATCGGTGGTCAGATTATCCGCTGGGCCAACGCAGCCGACATGAAATCACATGGTGAGGAACTCTCTATTTCTTCTACCAACATCAAGTTGAAGGACTTCAGCTGGATCACCTCTTTGGTTTATTCTCACACCAAGACCAAAATTACCAACTTGGCAAGCCAGGACCGTGTGATTGATATGATCACCAACTTCGGTGGACGCCGCGTAGGTTATCCCGTACGTTCACTGTTCTCTATCCCCTTCGCAGGACTTGATGAAAACGGTCTTCCTACTTTCTACAACGAAGCAGGAGAAATCACCACCGACAACATCAACTTCCAGGAGCGCGACAAGGTTGATTACCTGAAGTATGAAGGTCCTACCGATCCTACCGTACAGGGTTCTTTGGGCAACCTCTTCAAATATAAAGGTTTCACCCTGAACCTCTTCATCACCTACTCATTTGGTAATGTAGTTCGCCTCGATCCTGTATTCTCAGCCACTTATAACGACCTGAGTTCTATGACCAAGGAGTTCAAAAACCGCTGGATGGTTCCTGGCGACGAGAAGAAGACCAACGTACCTGTCATCTTGAGTTATGCACAGTACACCAACAACTCACAGTTGCGTTATGGTTACAATGCCTACAACTACTCAGATGTACGCATTGCCAAGGGTGACTTCATCCGCATGAAGGAAATCTCTCTGCAGTATGATTTCCCCAAGAATTGGATTAAGCCTCTGACCAACCTCTCTCTGAAGTTGCAGGCCACCAACCTCTTCCTCATCTATGCCGACAAGAAGTTGAACGGTCAGGATCCTGAGTTCTTCCGCTCTGGTGGTGTATCAGCTCCTGTGCCCAAGCAGTTCACTGCAACTCTTAAAGTTGGCTTCTAATCAAGGTAATGGAATAACGAAACAAACAAAAGAACAACAATATGAAAAAATATATAGGATTTTCAATCATTGCACTGGGCCTTACCTTGACATCGTGTGACGATTGGCTCGACAAGTTACCCGACAACCGTATGGAGCTTCAGACTCCAAGCGATGTCAGCAGTCTATTGGTAAGTGCTTACCCCAGCTCACACCCTGCCTATCTGCTGGAGATGTATTCAGACAATACCGATGACTGTGTCAACCCTTCATGGTCAGAAGCATCACGTTTTCAGGCTCAGGCTTACAACTGGGAAGACATCACTGAAACAGGTGAAGATGAATCACCTCAGGAACTTTGGAACCGTCATTACCTCGCCATTGCTTCTGCCAATGCTGCCATTGACCTGATTGAGGGAAAGGGTAGCCCTGCTGAGTATACCGAACAGTTGGGTGAGGCTCTGCTCTGCCGTGCTTATGCTATGTTCCAACTCTCTACCGTTTTCTGTAAGGCTTACAATCCTGCTACTGCTTCAACAGATTTGGGTCTGCCTTATCCTATACATCCAGAAAAGGTAGTAGGAACAGTATATACTCGTGGCACTATGGAGGATCTCTATGGTCAGATTGATAAGGATTTGCAGCGTGGTCTTCCTTTGGTGAGCAGCAACTACAGCAAACCTAAGTTCCACTTCAATACCGAAGCCGCCAAAGCATTTGCCGCTCGTTTTTACCTTTACAAGGGCGACTTCGCCAAGGCCATCACCTATGCAACAGAAGTATTGGGCGCCGATCCTACTGCCAAAGCCCGTGATTGGGATGCCTACGCAGCTCTTAACATGAACCAACAGATTCGTCCTGAGGCTTGGGTATCTGCCGACGAGAAGTGTAACTTCCTGCTCCAGACCGTATATTCAGAATGGGGAGCCATCTCTGGTCCTTACTTATACGGTGAGAAATATGCTCATAGCTACCGTATCACCTACGATGAGGATATTGCCTCTAAGGGTCCGTTCGGCGCAGCCAACTCTACTTTCAAACAGCGTGTATGGAGTAACACCGCATTGGCAAACCTATTCCATCGCAAGGTGCCCTATGAGTTTGAATACACCGACCTTCAGGCTGGTATCGGATTTGCCCATGCTGAGTATGCCGTATTCACCACTGAGCAACTTCTGTTAGAGCGCGCCGAGGCTTATGCGCTGAGTGGCGAACTGCAGAAAGCCGTTGATGACTACAACACCATCATGAAGATTTATCAGAACTATCCGAAGACCTTCACCTTGAAGCAAATCGTTGACTTCTACAATGGTGTTAACTATTACACTCCAAAGAAAGCCACCGTTAAGAAGCACTTCGTAAAACCCGTCTATACCATCGATGCCGAGGGTTCAGACCAGGAAGCACTGCTTCAGGCCATTCTTCACTTGCGTCGTATCATGGAAGTCGGCGAAGGATACCGTATGCAGGACGTGAAACGTTATGGTATTGTGATTTACCGTCGCCAGACCAACACAAGTTTCACTATCTCTGCTGTAACCGACTCACTCACTGTTGACGATCCACGTCGTGCCATCCAGCTGCCTCAGGATGTAATCACCTCTGGTTTGGAGCCTAACGACCGTATTACAGTGAAAGACCAGGGCGGTAACATCATGCAGGACTCTGGTTTTATCTACGAGATTAAAAAGTAACGACACACTAAATCAAGAACACAATGAAAAAGATATATTTCATCCTGTTTGCCGTTGTTGCAGCACTCAGCTTCACGGCATGTTCAGACGGTGACCAGCCTTCCGGCAACAGCATCTTTGTGAACGACGAAGCCAAGCCCGATGCCTTTGAGCAGTGGTTGCTGGAAAACTTCACCTATCCTTACAACGTAGAGGTGCTCTACCGCATGAAGGATACCGAGATTGACCACAAATACACACTGACCCCAGCAGACTCTGCCAAGTGTGCTAAGCTGGCCATGATTGTGAAATACCTTTGGTATGACGCATACGCTGAGGTAGCAGGTCCTGACTTCGTGAAGGCCAACACCCCACGTGTACTGCAGTTCATCGGTTCACTTGCCATTGAAAACAACGGAACCGTTGTGATGGGTACTGCCGAGGGCGGTTACAAAATTACCCTCTACAATGTGAACAACCTGGGTTCTGCAATCAAGCTTGACGACTATGATGCACTGAACCAGTGGTACTTCACCACTCTGCACCATGAGTTCCAGCACATTCTGAACCAGAAGAAGCCATACGATACTTCGTTTGACCTCATCTCAGAAGGTAACTATGTCAGCGGTGACTGGTATCAGTACAACACCGACACACAGGCACTGCCACTCGGATTTATCCGTAACTACGCAATGAACGAACCTCGTGAAGACTATGCAGAGCTCTACTCACAGTATCTGACCAACAATGATGCGCTATGGAATTCCAAGATGGAGAAAGCCGGCGAAAAAGGAGAGGCCATCATCGAACAGAAACTGGCTCACATCCGCACCTATATGCGCCAGAACTGGAACATCGACCTTGAAGAGTTGCGTGCCGTAGTTCAGCGTCGTGCTGTGGAATACAAGAAACTTGATTTCGAACACTTAAAGTAAAGACAACGCTATGAAGAAAATATTTTTCTATATCATGTTTGCCGTAGCAGGACTGTCACTTCAGTCTTGTCTGCACGATGACGACGAGATTTTCGACAAGTCGGCTGCAGAGCGTATCAACGAAGCAGTTGCCAATGCCAAGGAAGTGTTGACCAGCTCACAGGAAGGTTGGGTCATGCACTACTATGCTGGTCGGGAATATGCTTATGGCGGTTTGAACCTTGCCATGAAGTTTACCGACGGTAAGGTACAGATGTACAACGAAACTGCAACAAACTCTGACGGTTCCTACAAGTCAGCAGTTTCTACTTATAAGATTACGCGCGACCAGGGTCCTGTACTCGCTTTCGATACCTACAATGATCTGCTCCATATCTATGGTGACCCCGCTGGAAGCGGTGCTCCAACAGATGTTGACGGATGGGAAGCCGACTATGAGTTTGTCATCATGAACATCAGCGAGGATCAGAACACCATTACCCTCAAAGGTAAGAAGTTCAACAACACCATCGTTCTTGAGCGTCTGACCCGTCCCGTAGCTGAATACTTCGATGCTGCATCTAAGATGGCTGAGAGTCTGACCAACACAGGTATTCTTGCCTATACTGTTGGCGACAAAAAGGCTAAGTTCTATCCTGGTTCAAGCGAATACTCAGTGAAATATGTAGATGATAAGGGCGAAGTAGCCTCACTGACTGTCCCCTTCACATCTACCGACAAGGGTGTTCTCTTCAACGAACCTATCGAACTCTTTGGCGATACACTCAAAGGCATCAACGCAAAAGATACTGCTACCGTCAACGATGTACTGACAGCCAACACCATCGTAGTCTCCAACGACGAGTCGAAGACCTTTAGCTTATCAAAGGATCTGAGCGATATCTTCCAGGCAGGCAACTGGTATCTTGCTCTGAGCAATATAGGTGAAGTAGCTGGTCCTGGTTTGCAGTCATTCATTGATGGTTGTAAGGATAGCGAAGGTGAAGACGTGAACTACTGCTACATCGGAACCTATAAAGGTAACTATGGTTTCTATTTCCTCAGCGGAGGTAGATACGCCGGTGTTGCAACATTCGCTGTTGATGCTCCAATAAACGAACCAGATGTCATCACCTTCGATTTCAACGGTTACGAAAGTAACGGTACATACTATGCGAACTACTGTAACTTCGAAGATGCTTACACACCATTCCTCTCTACTTTCAAGCTGAGTACTGACGATGTTAACAATCCTACCGTAATGACATTGACTGACCAGAACAATGCGAAGAATGTCATCAAACTGGTGAAGGACCCTGTGCTCTATCCGGGAAAGCATTAATATTAAATCACATAATAGACTTATAAGCGTATGAAAAAGATATATAGTCTGATCGTCTTTGCCATAGGAAGCCTCACGCTGGCTTCCTGCGGCGACGACGACTTCACAGAGAAAGTCAACACCATTCAGGTGGAAAAATCGGAAACGACTATTCCTGCCGCTGGCGGTTCGGTAGATATTACCCTCACTGGCGAAGGACTGACAGTTGCTTCGGCTGCTGACTGGCTCACCGCCACTATCAACGGCAACGTGCTGACTGCAAGTGCAACAGCCAACCCTACCCGCGAGTCACGTGCCTCACACATTGATGTAAAGGCTGCCAACGGTGACACCTATCTGGTAAGTATCGTACAGACTGGCGGTATGCTCGCACTGGAAAGCAATGAACTCGCAGCCACCGACCTCGACGCTTCTTACAACGTAGCTATCGCAAAGGCTGTCGGTTCAGTTACTGTAAAGAGCCTGTCCGACTGGGTTAAGGCTTCGGTTAACGCAAAGAGCGATTCTATCAAGGTTGAAGTTGCATCAAACGACTATGACGTTGCCCGTCAGGGTAAGATCTTGGTGACCAGCGGTGCACTGGAAGATACCCTCTTCGTAAACCAGGCTGCCATGAAGTTCAGCCTCTCCACCAATGTTGCCAGCATACTGAGCAACGCTGCCGGCAGCAAGACTGTTACCGTTTCCCACAGCAAACCTGTCACCGTGGAGAGCAAGGCTGACTGGATTACCGCCAGCATCACCGGCAATGTGATCAAGGTTTCGGTTGCTGCCAACGCTACTAAGCGCCGTGTAGGTGAGGTTGCCGTGAAGTCAGGTAAATCAGAGAAGACACTCTATGTGAGCCAGCTCGACTTTGCCGATCAGTTCTCAGGAACATACGATTTCCTGTTCTACGACGTAGAAGAGGAAGGATGGTACTATTTCCCTGCCGATGTCACCGATAAGGGTATCAGCATCAAACCATTCAAAAACTTCGGTGCCTATACTATTCCTCTGACCGTCAACAAAACTGCCAGGACTGTGAAAACAGCCAACAGCGGTACCTATCTGGGAGAATGGAGTACCGGAGAAACAACTTTCTACCTGTATCTGGCATGGGGTAACTTCTTCGGAGGAGCCAATAAGATTTGGTCAACTGCTACAGTTACCAACGCAGCATCGACGGGTACTGTTTATGCAGACAAGCTGAAATCAGGTGATGTAGTAACCATCATCGACTGGGCTGGTACCTGGACCTACAATAAAGTCACTAACCAGATCGACACTTGGTTGTTCCAGGCCATGGGTGCTAAAGCATTTAGCACAGCCAACAATATAGGTTCTCTGCTTGCATTAAGCAAGCCTTACTTGATGAGTAATCCTGAGGGCACCACTGCCAAGTATGCGAATAAGAATGGTTGTGCCATTCAGCTGCCTAACGGCGAGTATGCACGTCCTGCAGTATTGAAGAATATTCTAAGACCACTGAAATAAATGGATAGAATATAAACACCTAACAAAACACACTCTCACTATGATTGGTGGACGGGAGATGCCGACGAGGCATGTGCCCGTCCACTTTTTTTTGTTTTTATTCATCCTTTGCATTTGAAGGAAAAAACTTTGTTTCCTTGTCTATCAAATGGCTGTTTTGAACCCATATCATACAAAGCGGGACACTCCTACTACCTTTAGGAATGTCCCGCTTTGAATTTACTCCAAAGACCGATCAGGTTTTGTCAATCCTTCAAACAGCCTATTGGCACTACATACACCCCGTCTTGCGGACGCTGAAAGGCATATTGCCCCACTCCTGTCAGCACCATCTTAAACGAAGGTATTTTCATCTTTGTCGTATCAATCTTGTCTGCAAGAGCAGTAAGGGTCTTCGCACCCTCTTCTATCAACTTGTCGCCACCAAGCTTTATCTCTACCAATCCATACTTTCCATTACGCAAATGGATGACAGCATCACACTCCAAACCATTTTTATCTCTATAATGAAATACTGTGCCGCCAATGGCATCGGCATAGACACGCAGATCTCTGACACACAATGTCTCAAAGATCAAACCAAATGTATTCAAGTCATTCACCAAATCGTTGGGGCCAAGACCTAATGCAGCAGTAGCTATCGAAGGGTCTGTGAAATACTTGGTATCGGATGTACGAATAGCAGCCTTACTTCGCAGATTAGGATTCCATGCAACAGAATCTTCTATCACAAAAATTTTCCTCAAAGCCTTCAGATATGAATAGATGGTATTCTCACTGATCTCAGAACTTTCATTACTTATAATATCAGCCAATATAGTTCCTGCAGTAGCCTGACTGCCTTGGTTCCGTGCATACGATCGCATAATCCGTCGTGCCAATTCACTGTCGCGATTGGCATCATCGACACGAGAAATATCAAAGCTTGTAACAGCCTCAAAATATTCGATTGCCTGCTGGAGTGCTGCCTTTTCTGTCTTCTTATTCAGTGCCTTTGGCCAACCGCCACGACATGTAAGATAAGCCAAACGCTCTAAATCTATCTGATTGATGCCTTCCACAAAATAATCTTCCGCATCGTTGGCAAACATTCTTGCAAGACTTACCTCACCAGTAGAGTCACCAGACTCCCAAAGACTCATGGTACGAAGTTTGAGCCAAGCAAAACGTCCTGTACCAGTATGAAATATCTCATCGAAGTTTGGAGGCACAGCAGACCCTGTCAGTATAAACTGCCCATCTTCATCACGCTGATCCACTTCATTTCTCACCGCATCCCAAAACCTTGGTGCTATCTGCCATTCGTCAATAAGTCGTGGAGTGTCGCCACGGAGCAACAGTTTGATATTGGTTTCTGCCATGGCCATATTCTGTTGTAGGGTGTCGGGATCAGACATAGACAATATACTGTTAGCTTGCTGAGATGCTAATGTCGTCTTACCGCAATACTTGGGTCCTTCGATAAGCACTGCACCCATCGCTTCCAACTTTTCTGCTAATATTTTGTCTGCAATTCTCGCCTTATATTCTTTCATTTTTATAGCTTTTATTTATTCTGATGCAAATATACGATATTTAATTGTATATCAGCACCATATAATCGTTAAATCTTGTTATTTTACCTCCATATTGTGGCAGTTGGCGCTTTTTCGTTGTGGCAGTTGGCGCATTTTCGTTGTGGCAGTTGGCGGAAATCTATAGGAGCGGAGAGAGATAAAGACCTTATTATTTCTCGCACACATACGCGCACACGTGCGCATACAGGCACACGCGATGTCGAAAAAATCGACCACTCGACCACCAATACCGCTTAACCGACAGAGAAACAGTGACTTAATGGGTGTTCGATGACTTTATCCTGACGCGTTTCGACCACCATTCGACCACCAACTGACCAACAACCGACCATCATAATGCTTTTGCAACAAGAGAAAAATGCTGTGACATAGAGGATTTTCATGGCAAACAACGTGACTTTTGCGTGACTGCAAGGCAGGTCACAGACCCGTCGCGCCGCATTGTTGCTTGGTTTTCGGAGTTGACATAACTTTGCAGCGTGTTCTTCCAACCGATGGAGGGACAACGTCTAAGAAAACAACAAACCATTAATTCCAAAAGCAACAATGATGACCTCAACACTTCAAATCCAAATGGACAACGCCCGCACTTTCATCCATCACAACTATCAGCGCATGCCCAGTCTCCACCGCTTGGCTCTTCTCGTAGGCACCAACGAATGTACGCTGAAGAGATGTTTCAAGCAGTCGTTTGGCACTACCGTGTTCGGCTACCTGTTTAATCTGCGCATGGAAATGGCTGTGCAACTGCTGTGCAATACCGACGAACCCGTTTCCACCATCGGCTATCATCTGGGTTACGAGCACCAAAGCCACTTCTGCACTGCCTTCAAGCGCAAATATGGCGTATCGCCATCGCTGTTTCGCGACCAGCAAAACAAGGCCGTTGCAAGTGCATGACAGTCAAAAGGATAGTGCGCTGTTTTGCAAATTCATTGAATTTGGTCAGCAATCTCATTGAATTTGGTCAGCAAATTCAATGAATTTACTCGGCAATTTCAATGATTTTGCCCTACTGTCACGATGATTTTCGTGCACTAAAGAACTGCTTCACGTCTCAAACGAAAGTTGCTCTTCTCAGCAAATCAATTTGTTTTGCCGAGCAAATCAATTTACTTTGCAAAGGAAATCAATTTGTTTTACTGAGCAAATCAATTTACTTTGCATTCGCATCTGCTGCATGTTTATATGAAACATCTGTTTCTCAACATATTATACCGACGACCGCAACACCGTCAACAACAGTCCGCAAACAAGAAGACAATCATGGCTTTTCTGCGGACAAACGAGGGGGATATCTGCCATTGTTGAAAATTTCCACACCATTAACCTTAATTAACACGAAAAAATGAACGTGCGTAACTGTTAATTATATATAATTTTGTATTGCACCAACTTTCAGTTGGAGAAAAATTCCGTAATTTTGCATAATATATATAACCATGTGGCTCATAGCCATGTGGCATCGGTAGGCAAAGGCTTCAACCTGTGCAAGACCATACAACGGGGAATTTGCCCATTGAACCGATGGCAAGTTATAAGACAACGATGAAGAATATATAATAACAAAACATAACCAATGCCTCCATCCGCCACTATGTGGCAGATGGGGGATAAACTTTGTAGAAAAGACAATGATGACAGCGAACGAAATCAGAGAGTCGTACAAGAAATTCTTCGAACAGCACGGACATACCATCGTGCCATCGGCTCCGATGGTCATCAAGGATGACCCCACACTGATGTTCACCAATGCTGGAATGAACCAGTGGAAAGACATTATCCTGGGCACAAGAGAGCCCGAACCACGCCGCCGTGCCGATACTCAGAAGTGTCTGCGCGTCAGCGGAAAGCATAACGACCTTGAGGAAGTGGGTCACGACACCTACCACCACACCATGTTTGAAATGCTTGGTAACTGGTCGTTTGGCGACTATTTCAAAGAAGGCGCTATCGATATGGCATGGGAATACCTTGTCAGTGTGCTCAAACTGAATCCAGAAGACCTCTACGTGACCGTGTTTGAAGGTTCACCTGAGGAGAATATCCCACGCGACGAAGAAGCAGCAAAATACTGGGCGAAGCACGTGCCAGAAGACCATATCATCAATGGTAATAAGCACGACAACTTCTGGGAGATGGGCGATACGGGACCATGTGGTCCATGCTCGGAAATCCACGTTGACTCGCGAACTCCAGAACAGAAAGCTGCCAGTGGAAAAACTGGTCGCGAACTGGTCAATCAGGATGATCCACAGGTGATTGAAATATGGAACCTCGTGTTCATGCAGTTCAACCGCAAGGCTGACGGTTCACTCGAAAAGCTCTCCATGAACGTGATCGATACGGGTATGGGCTTTGAGCGACTGGTGCGCATGATGCAGGGCAAGCACTCTAACTACGATACCGACGTGTTCCAGCCCATCATCAAGGCTGAGCAAGACCTGACAGGACTGAAATATTTCACCTTTGAGGAAGAGACTGCCAACCCCATCAGCAAGGAGCAGAACGAAATCAACATCGCCATGCGCGTCTGTGCAGACCATCTGCGCGCCGTGGCATTCTCTATAGCCGACGGTCAACTGCCCTCCAATGCAAAGGCAGGATATGTCATCCGCCGCATCCTGCGCCGTGCCGTGCGCTATGCATACACCTTCCTGGGACAGAAAGAGGGATTCATCTACAAGCTCGTGCCTACACTGGTACACGAAATGGGTGACGCTTTCCCCGAACTGAAAGCCCAGCAACAACTCATCACCAAGGTGATCAAGGAGGAGGAAGACTCTTTCCTGCGCACACTGGAAAAGGGCATCTCGATGATTGGCGATGCTATGGAGAAACTCAAGGCTGAGGGTAAAAACCAATTGGATGGCGTTCAGGCATTCCGACTGTTCGACACCTACGGATTCCCACTCGACCTCACCGAACTGATTTGCCGCGAAAACGGATTCTCGGTGGATGAGAAACAGTTTAACGCTGAAATGCAGAAACAGAAAGATCGCGCACGCAACGCTGCCGCTGTGGAAAACTCCGACTGGACCGAACTCATGGCTGGCGAACAGCAGTTTGTGGGCTACGACTATACCGAATACAACTGTCATATCCTGCGCTACCGCAAGGTGACACAGAAGAAGAACGAATTCTATGAACTCGTGCTCGACTACACTCCTTTCTACGGAGAGATGGGTGGACAGGTAGGTGACTGCGGTGTACTCGTCAACGAGGCTGAAACCATCGAAATCATCGATACCAAGCGCGAAAACAACCAGAGCATCCATATCGTGAAGCAGTTGCCTAAGGATCCCACTGCCGAATTTATGGCTTGTGTAGATACCGACAAGCGCGACGCTTCTGCTGCCAACCATACGGCAACCCACTTGCTCGACTATGCCCTCCGCCAGGTATTGGGCGACCATGTAGAGCAGAAGGGATCGTATGTCAGCGCCGATACCCTGCGCTTCGACTTCTCTCACTTCCAGAAAGTGACCGATGAAGAACTGCGTCAGGTGGAGCGTATCGTCAACGACATGATTCGTCAGGACATCCATATCGATGAGCATCGCGACGTTCCGTTCGAGGAAGCCAAGCAACTGGGTGCCATCGCCCTCTTCGGCGAGAAGTATGGCGACAAGGTTCGCGTAGTGCGCTTCGGTCCTTCATGCGAGTTCTGCGGTGGTATCCACGCCACTTCAACAGGTCGCATCGGCTTCTTCAAGATACTGACCGAGAGCAGCGTGGCTGCCGGCATCCGTCGTATCGAGGCTAAGACTGGCAAGGACTGCGAGGAAATGCTCTATCAGTTGGAAGACACACTGAAGGCTGTACGTGCATTCTTCAACAATGCAAAGGATCTGCAGGGTGTCATCAAGAAGTATATTGATGAGCACGACACCATGAAGAAGGATATCGAGCAGTTTAAGGCACAAGCCGTAGAGCGCACCAAAGACAAACTCGTAGAGAAGGCTCAGGTGCTCAACGGAGTGACGCTCATCAAGGCAGTATTGCCTCTCGACGCTCAGTCTGCCAAAGACTTGGTATTCAAGATTCGTGAAGCCGTTCCCTCACATCTGCTTTGTGTCATTGGTACCATCAGTGCCGACAAACCCATGCTGAGCATCATGATGAGCGACGATATGGTGAAGGAGCAGGGTCTCCACGCTGGACAGATGATTCGCGAAGCTGCCAAACTCATACAGGGTGGCGGTGGCGGTCAGCCTCACTTCGCTTCTGCCGGTGGTAAGAATACCGACGGTCTGAATGCTGCTATCGACAAGGTTGTGGAATTGGCAAAACTCTAACTGCCTGTTTCCAGCCACATCATAAAGCGACGCGCCGCGAGTAGTTGACTCACGGTGCGTCGCTCGTTGTTATATCCCATGTATTGCACGAATGAAATTCACACAGCAATTCTGAAGCATCGAAGGCAAAGGACAACGGGCTGAAAGCCCAATGGTTTCCTTAGCCCAGGGCAACGCCCTGCGGACACAATGCACATTCCTAACCTACGTCCTGTAAGGATAAAAGTAGAAACCTTGTTGGCGCCAAATAAAATCTTTAACGAAAATCTTAAACAAAATGCGCTCGAATACCTCGCTTTTGGGAAGATTTTTTATAGGGATCGCATCGGAGATGCTCGAATTTTTGGAGTAGCGAAGACAGAGTGAGAGCGCGCTTTCACTATGCTGAGTCACGACAAAAATAACCTATGGTGTAAATCTTAACGAAAATCTTAAAAATAATCTTTAACCAAAATCCTTTTTTCTGTGATTTCCGTGTTCTCCGTGTCTTCCGTGGATAAAATCTTTCCGTGATTTCCGTGTGATAAAAAGTTACCGGAGCGCCTCCAGATAACTGGCGAGTCGTTCCGTCACAACAGTAGCAAGCGCCACTTTACCATCTTGATCAATCACGACAATAGAAGGAATCCACTTCACACCATAAGCCTTAGAGATATCAGTATCATGAAACTTCTTCAACTCCGACACCTGAGGATACGTAATGCCGTATTTCTCGCACGCTGCACGCCACGCCTCAACATTGGTATCCATCGACACACCGACAAAAGCAACACCCTTGTCGCTATATTTCTTATAGAGTTCTACAACGGCAGGAGCCTCCTTTCTACAGTCGGGACACCATGATGCCCAGAAGTCGAGCACTACCACACGACCCTTCAGTTCCGACAGGGAGAACGGTTTTCCATCGATGGTCTGCATCGTGAAATCAGGTGCCACACTACCCACCTTCACCAATTCTGTGGCATACTTGGCATCGAGGTCTCCCTCTTCTGTCTGTTGTGCTTGTACCGAAGCGGTCATCATCACCATCACCGCCAATAATAATTGTTTCATTGTCTTCATATCTTTATCTATAATATTGTTTTCACTGATCACTATACGCCACCGAATACACATAGCGCTGGTCGGCGCTTACCACGGTATCTACCCTGCCCGCACCATCGAGCACAGACTTCATATCGCTGCGGATGCCTTCGCCCGAACGCTTCTGCACCGCCTCTTTCATCGTCCACAGGCGCACAAACTCCAGTTCCGGATTGGCTGATTGTCCGATCTGCAGCAGCTCGTCATCACTCATGGTGTGGCGCACCAATGCCTCACGATAGCCGCGCATCGACTCGATATCGACGCCCACAGGATAGGAATCAATCACACAGATGGCTGCCTCGCGACAATGACTCATATTGAAACAGATGTCTGGATGCCCCACGATAAACGGTTTGCCGTGTTCGCCATAAGAGAACACGGGCGGCTCCATGATGCCAAACTCCCGTTGCAGTCCCTCGCACAACAGCAGATAGGCTGCCACACAAGTGCGACGTCCAAGGTCGTGCTTGAAAGCTAAAGCCTGTTGGCGGCGCTGTTCCGACAGGAGTGACAGGGCGTGCTCCACATCGAGTTGGTCTAAATGGTCGTTGAGATATATCATGGGGCTGTTTCTTGAGGGTTTTGATGCGTATTGTCGGTCTGCGTCTTGGGCCAGTTGACTAAATAGAGGCGCTCCGACGCACGGGTAAAGGCGGTATAGAGCCAGTGGATATAATCGGGAGTGAGCATCTCATCGGTCATATATCCCTGATCCACATAGATGTGTGCCCACTGTCCTCCCTGTGCCTTATGGCAGGTGGCGGCATAGGCAAACTTCACCTGTAGCGCATTATAATAAGGGTCTTGCTTGAGCTGCTTGAAGCGTTCCTGCTTGGTGGGAATGTCGGCATAGTCTGCCATCACCTGTTGGAAGAGTTGTTCCTGTTGGTCGCGGGTCAGTGCGGGAGCTTCTGATGTCAGCGTGTCGAGCAGTATGGTGGCTGTCACTTCGGCATCGTCATAATCGGGGAATGCCAACGTCACATCGGCAAAGCGAAAGCCATAGAGCTTTCGGATGTTGCGCACACGACGCACCTCTGCCCTGTCGCCATTGGCAATAAAGGTTTCGCTGGCATCGGTAGCCTGTCCGGTGGTGGGCAGTTTCCAGTAATAATTGTTTTTCACGATCATCAACTGGTCGCCAGTGGTCAGTTCATCCTCCCGTCCGAGCACCATATTGCGAATGCCTTGGTTGTAGATATTGGCACGCTTGTTGGATCGGGTGATGACCATGGTCTCGTCGAGTCCTACCTCCGAATAGCTTCCTGCCAATGTTTCTATGAGTTCGTCGCCCATCACCAAGCGGATATCGTCAAAGCCTTCGAAGCGTACCTTCGGCAACGATACGTCGCCATATTCCTCCATGGCATCAAACATCCGACGGATGGTAGTGGCATTGTAGAGGATGCCTGAATCCTGACTCTGTCGCAACACTTCATTGAGATCACACTCGCTGACATGCAGTCCGTAGCCTCGCAGGATATCACCCACTAGTGCAGGACTCTCGTCTTCGCCCACTGGTGGCAACTGGGCGCGGTCACCGATGAGCATCAACCGACAGTTGCGCCCGTTATAGACGAAGCGAATCAAGTCGTCCAACAGTTGACCTTGTGCAAAGGGTGTATCGCCATAGGTCGATGCGTTGGCTATCATCGAAGCCTCATCCACGATGAACAGCGTATCTTGTGTGTTATTGTAATTGAGGCAGAATGCCCCTTCCAACGACTGCTGCCGATAGATGCGACGATGGATGGTATAGGCTGAATGGCCCGAATAGAGCGAGAAAACCTTGGCGGCACGACCTGTTGGAGCAAGCAACACCATCCGCTGTTGCAGTTCTGCCATGGTTTTCACAATGGCTGCGGCAAGAGTGGTCTTACCTGTTCCTGCCGAACCGCGCAACACCATGACAGCTTCTTCACGACGGTTGGTCATGAAGGAAGCAAACTGCCCTATGGCTTGCTCTTGTTCGGCGGTTGGCACATGACAGAAGTTATGTCTGATGCGGTAAATCAGTTCGTCGATGATCATACGGTGGTCAAAGTTACGAAATATTGCAGAAATAGAAAAGCATTTTGGGATGATTAACGTTGATGACTGTGATTTTTCCTTGCATCACGCGGTGTACAAGTTAAATTCCTATAAAAAATTCATTCTGTATGCTGTAGATACGTAGAATTCATATAATTTTGCATCAGAGAAGCCAAAGGGGACATTTTTTGTCTCTATTATGTTATAGATTACAAGATATGCAGCCAGATAGTTTGCAAAATTGGATAGAAGTGCAGATGATGCACGGCCGTTACATCTTCACTAAAGCATTGTATCGAGCGTATTTTAGTAAGGATTTTAGTTAAAGATTATATTTGGTGTTGCCTGTCGGCAAGAAATCTTGGAGGAAATCTTTATGTAAGATATAAGGACCTAAACGGTCCAGAAATCTATTTAAGATTGCTATCTCCCTAAAAGATTTCTTGCGTAAGCAACATCTTAAATAAGATTTCCCCAAAAGATTTCTTGCGAAGCAACATCTTAAATAAGATTTCCCCAAAAGATTTCTTGCGAAGCAACTAAAAAACTCATCCGCTTTCTATGTTAAAATCCAAATATTTTGACCATTATTTTTAATCACTAGTGTCCACTAAATAAATTTAAGACTTAATTCTCTTACAGTTTGTAACTTCTCGGCAGGTTCGCTTTTGCCGAGCAAATCTACGAGAGGGGTTCTGTCCAACAATGAGACAGATAAAATTCT